>JAEELT010000063.1 GCA_016282855.1 Clostridiaceae bacterium
ACCTGGATTATAGTGCCTCTGATGATTTCCGTGTTTGTTCTTGATATTCTGTCTGTTGTCATGGGCAACATTTATGCCGGCCGCTTCAATATAGAGCAGGAGGATTTCTCCTGTAAAAACGGCGATGACAGGATTCACTTTCTTAACACGGCAAATTCAGACTGCATTTTGCTTGAAAGCAACGGCAGGTTTGCTCTTATAGACTCGGGTGAAGGTGACGAAAACCCCAGGCGTAAAATGCCGTATAACGGCTATTCACAGAGAGTTATTGATTATCTAAAAAAAGCTGCCGGCGATAAAGACGGAAAGGTTAATCTCGAGTTTATTCTCGGCACTCATTATCACTATGATCACTCAGGCTCTTTCCATAAAATAATCAATGACAGCGATATTTCAATCAAAACCGCTTATTTCAAGGTTTATGACCCCTCTATGGGTAAAAAGCTTGAGGCTGTTGACTGGGGCCTTCAGGATGTATATAATACCATTATTGCGGATGTAAAAAAGGAAGGTATAGAGCTTGTGCAGGATATTCCTTCCCGCCTGTCATTCGGCGATTTTGAGCTTGAGCTGTTCAACACGGTGAATTACCCTGATTTAAAAGGCAGGGGAGATAACTCCGAAAGCATCGGCATAAAGGTCATAAAAGGCAATAAAAGCGCTTTCCTTGCCGCCGATATCACAAAAGGGTCCGGGCTAGAGGATAAGCTGAAAGACAGCATAGGGCACTGTGATTTGCTTAAAATCGGCCATCACGGATATTTCGGCTCATCATCAATGTCTTTTCTCGACCGCCTTACCCCGGAGCTTGCCATTGTAACAAACCTGCAGGGCAAGGTTTACCCCAATGTTAAGTGGAATCTCACAATGCACGCAAAAATACCCTTTTACGGCACTTATGATTACAACGGAATAATCGCAAGCTTCACCGACAGCAATGAAATAATACTGACAGATAATATTCATGATAAAGGAGAATAACAATGAGCGTTCAGACAAGAAAACCCGCGCCCGGAGACACCGTTGCGACAATTTCAACTTCTATGGGAGATATAAAAGTTTTGCTTTTCCCCGAGGCCGCGCCCAAAACCGTTGAAAACTTCAAGGGTCTCTCGCAGAGCGGATATTATGAAGGCATTATCTTTCACAGAGTAATTCCCGATTTTATGATTCAGGGCGGCGATCCGACAGGCACCGGTATGGGCGGCAAAAGCATCTGGGGCCATACATTTGAGGATGAGTTTGACAGAAACTATCATAATATCTGCGGTGCGCTTTCAATGGCAAATGCGGGCCCGGGCACTAACGGCAGCCAGTTCTTTATTGTGCAGCTCCATTCGGTTGATTCCGGCCTCCTCGGTCAGATGAAAGACCTTCCCGAGCATTTCCCTGCTGAATGTGTGGATGATTACGCAAACCTCGGCGGCACGCCGTGGCTGGATTACAAGCATACTGTTTTCGGTCAGGTATATGACGGCATGGATGTTGTTGACAGCATTGCGTCGGTTGAGCGAAGCGCTTCCGACAAGCCGCTCAAAGATGTTGTGATAAATAAAATCACCGTTTCCGTGCTTTGACACATAATAAAACGCTCTCCGTAATTTCGGGGAGCGTTTTAAATATAGTATTATTCGGCTCAGATTATGTTGCTGTAAGCCAGCTCCATTATCTTTGAGAGAGCCACGGCGTCGTCAATTCCGTAAGGGATGGGAGTACCGTTTTCGATTCCGTCGGTCCACATTTCAAGCGGAGAGGGGAGCGCTGACGGCAGTTTCGGAAAAACCCATCCGTCACCGGTGTTATAAGCGGTTTTATCGAGAAAACCGCCGGAGAGTATTGTGCCCTTTGAGCCGACAAGCTCAAGCTCAAACGGATTGTTTTCGGCTACAAAAGCGGTTTCACTTACACCTATACCGCCGTTTTTGTATGTGATTATTGTTACAGCGTTGTCTTCAACTGATTGAACCATCACGTTTGTAAACGCAGATGCAGCCTTAACGGGCTCGCCCATAATCCAGTTAAGCAGATACATTGAGTGAGCGCCGAGGTCCATCATAGCTCCGCCGCCGCAGGTTTCTCTGTCATAAAAAGTTGCCGGAAGCCAGCCTGATGAAGCGCCGTTATGCGCATTTCTCATCCTGCAGTAATTCACTTCGCCTATAAGGCCGCTGTCAACAGCGCTTTTTACCCACTGGAAATCGCTTCTTGAACGCCAGGGGAAGGATATGCAGAATTTTACTCCGCTTTTTTTAACCTCTTGCGCAACATCAAGAGCTTCCTTTTCAGTAAAGCAAAGCACTTTTTCAGTGAAAATGTGTTTGCCGGCCTGAGCGGCTTTTATGATAATTTCTTTATGAAGATTAGTTGAGGTGCACACGGAAACGGCGTCAACATCATTTCTTGCAAGAAACTCATCATAATCCTTTACATACTCGCAGCTGAATCTTTCTGCAGCTTCTCTGCCGGCTGCTTCATCGGGATCCCAGAGAGCGGTTATTCTGCACTTGGGGTCATTTTTAATCTGGTTTGCATATCCGTTAAAATGGACATGCCAGGTGCCTGCAAGCCCGACATTAATCATTTGTGTCATCTCCTTGATTTATTTATAGAAATTATAGAGAATGCCCGTATCGGTGTTTATATTATCGATAAACCAGCTGTGACCTATTTTCACGGCATATACTTTTATTTCGTCAATAACGGTTTCTTCACCGCATCTGACTGTGAGTATCATTTCTTTTTCACCTTTTATTGAGTCAGGCGAAATGTCATAAAGAGCGGTGTCGGCTATAACATCGGTGTCTTTGCTTTCTTTTATTTCAACAGTAAATCTGTAATCATCGCCGTATTTTTTCTGATATTCTCCGACAGAAGCCGATGATATTTGCACGCCTGTGTTTTTGTCTGTGACATCCTCTGTGCCGGTCAGCTCTTCTCCGTAAGTTTTTATATTGGATTCTATGCAAGTGAAGAATGTTTCGTCATCAAAGTAATCATCGCCGAATATTTCTTTCCTTTGTTCTTTGAGACGGGAGATATATGATTTGAATATAATATCATAGTAATCCCATCCGTTGTTGGCTTCAATCAGGCTTTTGTAATACGGATACATGGAGTCTATAAGCTCTCCTTCAAGAGCTCCGTTATCGTTTTTTGTCTTTTCTCCCTTCAGTGACTCATCGTTGAGCCCTTTCAAGCCCTTTGTGGATGAACCGGGCTCGTAATTCTCATATATTTCGGGGTAAATGAAGTTGTTGCGGATAAAGTCTCCGAATTTTGAGTTTTTGCTCAGAAGAGAAATTTTGTATGCGCCGTATCCGTCTCCGGTTTCCACTATGGTGCTTACATAAGCTGATGCGGTTTTACCCGGGTCAAAAGCATTATATCTCGTGATAAATGTCCTTACAGTAAGAAGGCCGAGAATAAGAGCAACAAAAATGATTGAGAGTATTCCGTAAAGCTTTACGTTGAATTCTTTTTTAGCCATTATATCGCCTCCTTAAGCATTTTCTGAGGTTTTCTCTTGCGGAGTGTCGGCATCACCGGCTGATGCGGCGGCGCGTCTTTCCATAAGAGCTTTTGTGATTTTTTCCTTCTTATCACCGACCATATCATAGAATATAATCGGCACGCCCTGAAGAATAACGAAAACTGCGGGGATTATGGTATAAATCATCAGAAACTTGTTGAGCGTGGAGTCCGACTGGGCGGCATAAGCAATGTTAGCGTCTGTGGAGGCAAGATAACCGCTCCAGGTGTAAAGAAGCCAGGGGCCGAGAGCCTTTGTGAAAGCCGAAGCGACTTTCGCAAATAGTCCGAAACCTGCATAAGCCAGACCCTCCTGCCTTTTGCCGGTTTTGTATTCGATTTCATCAACGCAGTCCGCAATCATTATATTGGGGGTTACGTTGGTGTTTCCGTGCTGTATGCCGCAGAAAAAGTTCAGTATAAGGAAAGGTATTATAAGTTCGCTTCTGAAACCTATTCCCGTTGCGACAAAGTACAGAATCGTAAGCGTGGAAGCACCGTAAACACAGAAAAGGATATAAGTCTGCTTTGTGCTGAACTTCTTCAGAACAAAGTTTACAAGCAGTGTACCGACCGCCGTGCCGATGCCCATCGGAAGAAGGAGAGCAAGCTTAAGGTCTTTGGAGCCGAGAAGATATATGGCAATATATAAGGAAACGGTGCCGTAAACGCCCCTGCCGAAGCCTGTGAGCTTTGTGAGCGAGACCATAAGAAGGTTTTTATGAGTGAAAACTACCTTGACGGCATCTTTGAGCGACACTTTTTCTCTTGTATACGGCACTCTCTCTTTGTTGTTAATGAAAAATATCATAACAAATATAATAAAGCCCAGAGCGCATATAGCTGTGGCTATCACAAGGTCGAGGCCCTGGGCCTCGGCGTTTTTGAACTGCTGCTGACCCATTACGGCTTTCATTATAATACCCACTACCATGATTACAACCATACCGCCGCTCTGACCTACGCTCTTCATAAATGAAGCTATTGAAATAGCCGTGGACCTTTCGGATGGCTCGGGGGAGCAGAGCGCGCCGAAACACTCTGACGGGCGTTCAACGGCACAGCCGACAGCAGTATAAAGCGAATATATCACATACATCCATACAATCGCCAATGTTTGATTGCGCGTGTCCGGCGCGCAGAACACCAGCATCGCGATAATAACCATGGGAACAGCTCCGAAGCCGATCCAGGGCTTGACTTTGCCGAGTCGAGTTCTCGTGTTGTCAATAAGAAACCCGGTAATAAGCTCTATTACGGCGCCGATAATACCGGCTGCAAGAAAAACAGTTGAAATGTTTGCTGATATGACTCCGGCGTCAAATCCCTTGCCTTTGAAAGCAAAATCAGCAAAGTAGGTCTGGGTATAATCGGGCATCCATCCGGTCAGAAGCGCTACACCGAAAAGCCCGATACCGAAAGTGAAAATTTCGGATTTTTTCATATACTTTTTCTTTTCGCTATTACCCATAAGCTATCTCCTTTATCCACTTAAAAGGTATTGATTACATTAATGTATTTTATCACAGCAATGTGCTTAATTCAATATCTTTAATATGATTATAAAAAGAAATAAGCGCTGCCTACGCAGCGCCGATTTCAGTAAAGATTACATTTTTTTGCAGGCTTCAACAAGAGCTTTCATTTCCTCATCACTGAGGGTAACGCCCTTACCCATTCTGTCATGCTCAGGTGACCATTCGCGTATGTCATATTTAGCATCGCGGCCGCCCCAGCTGACAAGATTAAGCTCTTTCTGCCAACCTCTGGCGTTTTCTGAAAGAACAGCAACGGTTTCTACGATTTCAAATGTAAAAGCAGGCATCTCGATAACTCCTTTCATCATTTTTATTTAGTTTATTATACATTATATTTTTTTACTTGTAAAGAAAAAAATTTATTAAAATAGAATGTTTTATAATTTTTCATTGATTTTACCAATGTCATAGGGCGTTGACTGGTATACAAAATAATTCAGCCAGTTGGCATACAGCAGATTCCCGTGCGCTCTCCACATAACATTAGGGGGCTGTGTAGGGTCGTCATAGGGGTAATAGTTCACAGGGCATTTTATGGGCTTTCCTGCAAGAAGATCGCGCCTGTATTCCTTGTCAAGGGTGTACTGATCGTATTCTGCGTGACCTGTCACAAATATCTGCCTGCCGTTTTTTGTGGACATAATTACCGGCCCCGCAGCGGCTGAGGAAGCGAGCAGTTTAAGCCCCGGCTCGTTCATTATGTCTTCCCGTCTCACTGTAGTGTGCCTTGAATGAGGCATATAGAATGTGTCGTCAAATCCACGCAGCAGAATTGATTTTTTGTAATTTGCTTTGTGGGGGAATATGCCGAACAGTTTTTCATCGAGATTGTATTTCTTTATGCCAAAATGGTAATAGAGAGCAGCCTGAGCACCCCAGCAGATATGAAAGGTGCTGTAAACGTGAGTTTTGCTCCACTCCATTATTTCGCACAGCTCATCCCAATATTCAACTTCCTCAAATTCAAGGTGCTCAACAGGAGCGCCCGTGATAATCATGCCGTCAAAATGTCTGTCTTTAATATCATCAAAGCAGAGATAAAAAGCAAGCAGATGTTCTTCGCTCGTGTTTTTTGAAACGTGAGATTTGGTGTGCATAAGAGTCAGCTCCACCTGGAGAGGGGTGTTGCCAAGCAGACGTGAGAGCTGAGTTTCAGTGTCTATTTTTGTGGGCATAAGATTAAGCAGAAGAATCTGAAGAGGTCTTATGTCCTGCGAGATTGCCCGCGTTTCGGTCATAATGAAAATGTTTTCATTTGTCAGGATTTTTGTTGCGGGCAGTTTGTTGGGTATTTTAATCGGCATTTATCAAACGCCTCCGGAATTCAGATTTTTTCGAGTGCCTGAGCTATATCTTCAATCAGGTCTTCCTTGCTTTCAAGTCCGCATGATAAGCGCACAAGATCTGCCGAAACACCGGCGGCAAGGAGCTCCTCATCGCTCATCTGCCTGTGAGTTGATGAAGCGGGATGCAGGCAGCATGTCCTTGCGTCTGCCACGTGGGTTTCAATAGCGGCAATTCTGAGATTTGCCATAAACTTTTCCGCGGCTTTTCTTCCGCCTTTAACGCCGAATGAAACTACGCCGCAGGTGCCACCGGGCATATACTTCTGAGCAAGAGCGTAGTATTTATCCGACTTGAGACCCGGGTAGGTAACCCACGCGATTTTATCGTTGTTTTCAAGGAACTCGGCAACTGCAAGCCCGTTTTCGCAGTGGCGGGCCATTCTGACATGGAGGCTCTCAAGGCCGTTGTTGAGGAGATAAGCGTTCTGAGGCGCCTGAATTGAGCCGAAGTCCCTCATAAGCTGAGCGGTTGCTTTTGTTATAAACGCGCCCGCAAGGCCGAATTTCTCAGCATAGGTTATGCCGTGATAGCTTTCGTCCGGTGTGCACAGGCCGGGGAATTTATCGGCGTATTTCATCCAGTCAAATCTGCCGCTGTCAACTATTGCGCCGCCCACTGCGCTGCCGTGGCCGTCCATATACTTGGTTGTTGAATGGGTTACTATATCGGCGCCCCATTCAAAAGGTCTGCAGTTTACAGGCGTTGCAAAGGTATTGTCGATAATAAGAGGCACTCCGTGGCCGTGAGCAGCGCGCGCGAATTTTTCTATATCGAGCACGGTCAGGGCGGGGTTGGCAATTGTTTCACCGAAGCAGGCTTTGGTATTTGGCCTGAAGGCGGCGTTAAGCTCATCCTCGCTGCAGTCCGGTTCAACAAAAGTAAAATCTATTCCCATCTTTTTCATTGTAACTGAAAAGAGATTGAAGGTTCCGCCGTAAATGGTTGATGATGCTACCACATGATCGCCGCAGTTGGCGATATTGAATATCGAAAAGAAGTTTGCCGCCTGGCCGGACGATGTAAGCATTGCGGCGGTACCGCCTTCCATTTCTGCGATTTTTGCGGCAACAATATCATTTGTGGGGTTCTGAAGTCTTGTGTAAAAATAGCCGCTCGCTTCAAGGTCAAACAGCTTGCCCATATCTTCGCTTGTGGCGTATTTGAAGGTGGTTGACTGAATAATCGGAACCTGCCTTGGCTCGCCGTTACCGGGCCTGTAACCGCCCTGTACGCATATCGTTTCAATCCTGTTTTTCTTTTCCATATTTAATTCCTCCGTGATTATTGTCAGTTATTTGAAATATAATTTTTGATTCCTGTGACTGTCGCTCTGGCAAGAGTGTCTCTTACAGATGAATCCTGGAGCTTCTGGCATTCAGCCGTGTTGGAAACAAAACCGTATTCCACAAGTACTGCAGGGCACTCCTCAACTCTCGCAACTCTGTATGCGTAGAAAGATGCGCCTCTGTCAATTTTCGGCTTGTCGAGACCGGCGTAAATGCTTGATTTATACGCGTTGACTATAGCCTGATGAATGCTCTTGGCAAGCGGCTGCGAATAAGCTCTGTAATAAAAAGCGCTTGTGCCGTAGGCTGACGCGGAGCTCGAAGAGTCACAGTGAATTGAAATAAACAAATCGGGCAGGTAGCTTCTTACCATCGCATTTCTGCCGCTGAGGCTAAGGAAAGCGTCGGATGACCTTGTCATTATAACATTTGCGCCTTCATTTTCAAGATAATCCTTTACTTTCTGCGCTATTGCAAGGTTGACTTTCTTCTCGGACCAGGTGGAGGATGAAACCACGCAGCCTGCGCCGCCATCATATCCTCCGTGACCCGGGTCTATCATTATTGTATAGTCGCTGATGGATGAAGGCTTTTGTTTGATTACAATTGTGAGAATACCGTTGTTGTATTCATAGTGGAAGCCGTAAAATCTGCCGGCGTTCTGGAAGGAGAGACGCAGATATGCCGTTGACCCGGAAACGGATGTGGCAGCGCTCCTGATGTTTGAGTTCATAAAGCTCAGTGAACCGCTGAATTTATCGGTGTCACTGAAAGCAAATTCAAGGCCTGTCGCATCAACCGATGAAACAACAACCATCCTGCCGTTATAAGAGGAATATGTCTGCCCTGTAAGCTTAGCGTTGAAAGCAACAAGTCTGTTCATGGAAAGCTTGATAATCGTTTTGTTGCCGGAGTTGCTGCATGAAAGAACGCTGATATTGTTTTTGGGCATTACATAGCCGTCTATCTCTTTAAGATGAGTGATTTTTGTGTCGGCTCCGGCAGAGGTGTTTTCCTCGCGGAAAAGCGGAACCTTTACGCCGGATTTGAGATAGTAATATTTAACATTGTCATCATCGTCTGTGCATGTTCCCGTGTTTGTAACATAATCGACTGTTCCTTTAAGGAAAGGTGAGCAGTCGGGAACGGAGTTTGATGAGGTGTTTGAACCGGAGTAGGTTTCAACATAGTCATCCGTTATAACAACCATTCTCGCTTTTCCGAGTCCGTAGTTTGTATTGTAATCATACTGCTTGGGCAAATCGGTTTTGGCAGTGGTTGTGGTGGTATTCGTGGTAGTAGTTGTTGTTGAGGATGTTTCAGATACGGACGCATCCTGAGAAACGGGAGGCGTCTGGTCACTTCCTGTTTCCGGATTTACTGTCGGGGATGATGAGGTGTTGTTTGCGGTTACCGACGGGTGATGGGTTATTTCATGCCTTGTTGATACGGTCGGCTGAGTCGGAGCTTCCGTTTCGGGCACGGAGGTGTCGCCGGTTGTGGCAACCGGCTCTGTTTCCGGCTCCGGTACCGTTTCCGGTTCCACAGCGCTTATCGTCACTTTAGCTCCGGTCTTTGTTTCGGAAATGCCGCTGTAGGAAGCGGAAACCGTAAATGAACCGAGATTCTGCGGGGATGATTTCCCCTGAGGGGTTTTCAGATTGGCGTAATATGTAACAAAGTCTGATGAAGAGCCGGCGGAGTCTTCTCCGTAGAAACCGGCAGCAGGAGACATCGTGTAGCTTGATCCGTTGAATGAAACTGTAAGATCGGCTCCCTGAATTGCCACAGCTTTTACCTCAACATCAATTCCGCCGGGAACGGTTACCGCTTTTGAGGGAGAGACCGACTTAAGGACTTTGACCTTGTATGTAACGTTGTATTTGTATGTTTTGTCTTTGTGGCTGAAAATTATTTCGTTGTCACCTATATTTAGCTTGCAGTCAACAGAAAAATCGCCGTTATCGGCTGTCTCGATTTTCTGCCCGTTGCAGGTGAGCTCGTACAGAGGGCTGCTTGTGCCCCTGAATGTAATAACCGGGGATTCTACCGTTATGGCGGTGCTGTCGTAATTCGATATGGAAAACTCCTTATCTTCAAGGTAGTTTTCTCTCTTTATAATGTAACTTCTTACCAGACTGCCGTTGGGGCTGTCGGCGGCTTTTATATCGTTGAACGGGTAAAATGCAAGCGCGCCGCACTGAGCCATTTCAGCTGAAGCGCCAATGCTGTCAATTTTATTCTGAGCCTGATTTGCCGTGTAATTGTTAAGCCCGTCAAGACAGTGGCACATCCACACGGTAATGCTGTTATCGGAATAGAGCTCCTGAGCATCTTTGAATGATGATTCGTCTCCGCTCTTTTCCTGAATAAAAGCAAAATCCGCTGTTGACGCTCCGGTCAGCTGAGAAACGCTGTCTGAGATTTTTGTTATCAGCGAAGGCATTATGCCAATGCTTATTCCGGAGTCTGTTTCTTTTATTGCTTCGGATAATTCCTCTATCTCGGCAGTGTATTCATCCGAGGTTTCGTCTTTACCCGAAATAATTATAAAATCTGTGTTATATTCCGTAATAAACCCTGCTGTATCTTCGGCAGTGAAGTCGCCGGAAATGCGTACGCCGGAATAAATACCCTTTGACATTGCGTATTGAAGCGCTGAAGAGACGAGCGTATAATTGTCTTTGTTAACATCAAAAATCGCGCTGTTGAAGCCGAGAGCTCCGAGCGAATCAATATCCGCGCCGAAATCTTCCGTAACTGTTTCAAATACGGCAGAAACAACCGATGCGGGTTTTGCTGTTTTGGGTCTTGCGTTTTCTTGCGAAACCGGTTCGACTGTCTCCTGAGTGATTTCGGTTTCACCGGTGCTGAAACGGTCTTTCAGAGATTTCAGCCCTCCCGTAGCCATAAACGCGGTAACGGTACCGGCGAGAATAACAAAGAGGGAAGCAATTGAAATTATCAGAATTTTTTTCTTTTCCATACTGACCTCGTTTTTGTGAGCATTGACATATCTTCTTTACGATAATATAATCGGAAGTAAGTTATTTGCCTATGAGTTTCGGCTTTATCGCTTTGACGGCAGGTATCGAAATGATTATTGCGACTGCAATTTCAATCACAGCGTTAATGCCGAATGCCGCAAGGATATAGTTTGTGAGACCGCCGAAGCTGATGCTTGAAATGTTGAGCGCTTCGCCGTATTTGTCACCGTAGATAAGGTATATTCCGCCCATTACAAGCACAGTGTTGGTGAGGCATCCCGCTATCGAAGCCGTAACAGCGCCGAGCACTTTGCTTTTTTTACCGAGCAGATACATCATAAGGCCTGCGGCAAGCCCCATAAGAATTCTCGGAATAAGAGCAATAAGCGGATTCCTGAAGATGATGCCTTCAAGCGGTGAGGGCGGAGCGGTAACTGCTTTTATAATACAGCTGATTCCCCATACTGCGCCGAGAAGTCCGCCGGCTTTCACTCCGAGCAGGCAGGCGCCGATTATAACGGGAATGTGAATGAGGGTGATACTCAGAGCTCCGTAGCTGATGTATCCCACATACGGCACAAAGGTCATCACTATAATAAGTGCGCTCAGAATTGCGATTTGTGCCAGGAAAAGGTTCTTTTTGATTGTTGTGTTTTCTTTCATTTTTTACCTCCTTGCTGCCGTTCATCCGGGGGATGATACGACGCAAACATATGGTATATTGATTATTTTTTCTTTTTCGGATTGTTCTTTTCGTAAAGGACTTTAAGACCGTAGAGCACAAGCTCTCCGTTAAAAATCATTTCTCTTTCGCAGCTTTTTATAAGGTCTCTTGAAAGTCCTCCTGTAGCAACCACGGTACATTTGCCCTGATCCAGCTCTTTTTCAAATCTTGAGCAAAGCCCGTCAATCATTGCTGCAAAACCGAACACCGTTCCGGACTGCATCGAATCCAAAGTGTTGGTGCCGATAGAGTGTGAAGGCGTTGTGAGGCTTATGTTGGGCAACTGAGAAGTTTTTTCTGAGAGGGAATCAAGCGATATTCTGATGCCCGGAGCTATGGCACAGCCCTTGAATGAGCCGTCTTTATCAATAATGCTGATTTTGTTTGCGGTGCCCAGGTCAACGACAATACAGGGCAGGGGGTAGAGAGCCGCCGCGCCGACGCACCCCGCAAGAAGGTCGGCACCGAGCTGAGCGGGATTGTCTATAAGGATGTTCATGCCGGTCCGCGTGCCGGGGCCGAGAAGCATGGGCTTGCATCCCGTAACTGTCTGCACTGCTTTCTGAACGGTTGATGAAAGCTCCGGCACTACGCTGCTTATAGCAGTAGCATCGCAGAAGTTTATGTCAACCTTGTGAAGGGCAAAAATCTGCTTTAGCTCCACAGCTATCTGGTCGGGAGTCCTTGACCTTTCGGTGGATACTCTCGATACAAAAATCAGTTTATCTCCGGAATAAACACCGAGTGTTATATTTGAGTTGCCGATATCTATAGCGAGAAACATATATTATACCTCGAACACATAATTTCTTTATATTATTACATAAAATAATTAATTTTTCAAGTTTTTTTATAAATTAAGGGTGATAATATGAATTGCAATATTTGCCCAAGAGAATGCAATGCCGACCGCAAGAATTCAAACGGATACTGCGGCGCAGGTGAGGCAATAAAAGTTGCCAGAGCCGCTCCTCATTACTGGGAAGAACCTTGTATCAGCGGCACTCGCGGGAGCGGTACGGTTTTCTTTTCGGGGTGCAGTCTTAAATGTGTTTTCTGCCAGAATGAAGAAATAAGCCTTTCCGGTTACGGAAAAGAGATTACAGGGCCGCAGCTTTGCACGATCTTTGATAATCTCATTGAAAAAGGTGTTCATAATCTCAATCTTGTCACCGCTTCGCATTTTGCCGACAAACTTGCGGATATTCTTTCGGAATACCGTTCACCTGTTCCGGTGGTTTATAATTCCTCCGGCTATGAAAAAACGGATACTCTTAAAAAACTTGAAGGTCTTGTTGATATTTATCTTCCCGACATAAAGTATTATGATACTGAAGTTTCTCGGAAATATTCACGCGCGGCGGATTATTTTAAAATCGCTTCTGAGGCACTTGCCGAAATGATGAGGCAGACCGGAAATATTGTGCTTGACGGTGACGGAATAGCTGTTAAGGGAGTGCTTGTCAGGCATCTTGTGCTTCCGGGCAATATTTCACAGACGAGGAAGATTTTTGATTTCATTGCCGAAAACTACGGCGCTCAAACCTATGTATCACTTATGAGGCAGTACACACCCTTCGGAAAAGCGCTCGAAATGCCTCCCATAAACAGAAAGCTTTCCGCTAAAGAGTATTTGCTGGCAAAAAGGTATGTTCTTTCACTCGGATTTGAAAACTGCTTTTTTCAGCAGAAAGATTCAGCCGATGAAGCTTTTGTACCCGATTTTAATCTTGAGGGTGTTGACTTTTTTTAATCATAAACGTATAATTATTACAATTAAATCAGAGGAGGATTATCATGGCTAAAGGTAAAGGCATCAGAAGCGAGTTCAAAGAGTTCATTATGAGAGGCAATGTGATTGACCTTGCTGTCGGCGTTATCATCGGCGGCGCTTTTCAGGCGATTGTAAACTCTCTCGTAAATGATATTATTATGCCGGTCATCAGCCTTATCACAAAGGGTATAGATTTTTCGTCCAAGTTTATTGCCCTTGACGGCGGTGATTATGCAACACTTGCCGAGGCTCAGGAAAAGGGTGCGGCAGTGCTCACTTACGGCAATTTTATTGCTGCGATTATCAATTTTGTAATTATGGCGTTTGTTATCTTCTTTATTGTCAAGGCAATAAACAAAGCCGCAAATAAGGTTAAGAAGCCCGAGGAAGAAGCTGAGGAAGCACCTACCACCAAAGAGTGCCCCTTCTGCAAGAGTGAGATTGCTCTTGAAGCTACCAGATGCCCTCACTGCACTTCCGAGATTCCCGAAGAATCGGCAGAATAATTATCCGGATAATATTATTATTTTTCAGCCACATCCCCGCCGTGTGATGTGGCTGAATTCTTTAAATATCAGGAGCGGAGTATGAATATTAAAGTTTTTTCTTCACTTGAGAAAATATTCCCAGATACCACTCTGGCGGGAAAAGGGCTGGATTCTTTTTTAATGCTGAAAAATGAGCGTCTTTCCTTTCAGATAGGTGTTGAAAACTGCGTGGACTGCAGTGTGAAAGTGTCGGCAGAGGGCGACCTTGCCGGCTTTACGGAGTTTTATGAAATAAAAGAGGTTCCGGTTGAGCTGGCAAAATATGAAGATTCAGATGATTATTACATAGACCGCGGTCCCGGTATGTATCCGGATGTGCTTGTGCCTCTTTCCGGTGAATTATCACTCAGCAGTAACCGTGTAAAGGGCATATGGGCTGAAATAAACCCGGGAGAGGCTGTCTGCGGCACCAAAGAGCTTATTATACTAATCGGAGATGAAAAAGTATCATTAACCGTAGATGTGATAGATGCTGTTTTGCCGGAGCAGGAGATGATATATACCAACTGGTATCACAGCGACTGCTTGTGTGATTATTACGGCGTTGAAGCGATGAGCGATGAATACTGGAGAATTAACAAAAACTTTATAAGTACAGCAGTCAAACACGGCGTAAACTGCATACTTACGCCGCTTTTCACTCCTCCTCTTGATACACAGATAGGCGGCGAGAGAACTACGGTTCAGCTTGTCGGAGTGAAAGAAAATGAAGACTCATGGAGTTTCGATCTGTCTCTGCTCGAAAAATGGGTTGATCTTTGCCTGGATTGCGGCATCAAGTATTTTGAGATGAGCCATTTCTTTACTCAGTGGGGTGCTCTTCACGCACCTAAGATAATGGCTGCCGGTATTAACGGCGACAAAAAAAGAATTTTTGGTTGGGATACACCGACTGACAGTCCGGAGTATGATAAATTCCTGACCCTGTTCGGAAAATCTCTCTGCAGCTTCATTGAAAACCGGGGTCTTACAGATAAAGTATTCTTTCATATTTCCGATGAACCGTCTCAGGAGCATATGGAAGTCTATGAAAAAAGAGCCGGAATCATTAAGAAAGTATTCGGGAAATATCCGGTGATTGACGCGCTTTCGGATTATGAATTTTACAGCAGAGGTTATGTGGATATTCCCGTGCCGAACGAGGGAAGCATAGAATCATTTGCCGGCAAAGTGCCGTCATTATGGACTTACTGCTGCTGCGGTCAGCACAAGGATTATCTTCCCAACAGATTTATTGCCATGCCCTCTCTGCGCTGCAGGATATTCGGTCTGCCTGCATACAGATATAATCTCAGCGGATTTTTGCAGTGGGGATACAATTTTTATAACACTCAGTATTCTCTGTGCAGAATAAATCCCTTTGAATGCACAGACGCGGGCTGCGCCTTCCCGTCGGGAGATGCTTTCACGGTTTATCCCGCTCCGGACGGCTCCTCTTATCCTTCAATAAGGCTTAAAGTGTTTTATGAAGGTCTTCAGGATTTAAGGGCTCTTAAACTGCTTGAATCATATACAGGCCGTGAAAAGGTGCTTGAACTTATCGGGGATATTTCGTTCAGGAATTACCCGCACAGCGAATCTGAATTTTTCAAAATAAGAAATAAAGTATATGAACTCATAAGAAAAAATGCAGGAAACAAATAAATCTCTTGCAAAATCAGTATTATTATTGTATTATATCTCCCGATATATGAAAAATCACCGCGGAGGAATTTCGGAATGAACCTTAAAGAGCTTTCATCTGCAGAGCTTCATAGCAGATATGATGAGCTGAAAAAGCAATACGATGATTACAAAAACCTTTCGCTCAGCCTGAATATGGCAAGGGGTAAGCCCGGCAGCGATCAGCTTGATTTATCAAACGAAATGCTTGATCCTGCGATTCTTTCCGGTTTTAGGGCTTCCGACGGAACCGAAGTCAGAAATTATGGCGTGCTTGACGGCATTCCGGAGTGTAAATCGCTTTTTGCGGGTATCCTCGGAGTGCCGGAAAAGAATATAATTGTTTTCGGCAACGCGAGCCTTACAATAATGTACGATTATATTGCCCAGTGCATGATTTTCGGTGCCGGTGACGGCCCCTGGGCAGGCAAAAAGATCAAGTTTCTCTGCCCTGTGCCCGGCTATGACAGGCACTTCGCAATCCTTGAGCATTTCGGTATTGAGATGATCAATATTCCCATGAACGAAGACGGGCCCGATATGGATTTCATTGAGGAATATATCAGAGATGAGAGCGTTAAGGGAGTATTCTGTGTTCCGATGTATTCCAATCCCTCGGGCATTACATATTCCGATGAAACAGTTAAGCGCTTTGCCGCTTTGAAACCTGTAGCAAAAGATTTCAGGGTTATATGGGATAACGCATACTGCGTGCATCATATTAAAGACAAAAAAGACCGTCTGCTGAATATTTTTGCCGAGGCCGAAAAGAACGGAACTGAAGATTTCTTTATTGAGGTTACATCTACGTCAAAGATTTCTTTCCCCGGAGCGGGAGTGAGCGCTCTTGCCGCCTCCGATTCAAATATCGCGTCCATCAAAAAAAGAATGTCCGTGCAGACAATCGGTTATGATAAAATCAATCAGCTAAGGCATGCCGGCTACTTTGTGAACGCTGACGGTGTTGACGCTCATATGAAAAAACACGCCGCAATACTCAGACCTAAGTTTGAAATAGTGCTTAACGCATTTGAAAAGAATTTAGGCGGCAAAGGCATTGCGGAGTGGACCGACCCCAACGGCGGTTATTTCATCAGTCTGGATGTTCTTCCGGGCTGTGCTAAAAGAACGGTTGAACTGTGCAAAAACGCCGGCGTAACTCTCACAGGCGCAGGCGCAACTTTCCCTTACGGTAAAGATCCTCTTGACAGAAACATCAGAATCGCTCCGACTTTCCCATCGGTTGACGAGCTGAAAAAAGCTGTTGAAATTCTATGCGTATGCGTTGAACTTTCCGCATTGGAAAAACTACTCAATAAATAAAAAAACTTCCCTGCTTTGCGGCAGGGAAGTTCTTTTTACAGTTTGATTTTTGCCGTTATCATATCTCCGATTGAATCAAAAATGATTTTTGCGTTGCTTCGGTTGTCGGGGGCGTCCGGACCAGTTACATTTACAAGTTTTCCCTCGGAGTCATTTATCATAAACTGAGTGTAGGCAGTCATTTTTTCTACGGTCGGCTGACCTTTATAAAGAAGCAGCTCCGTAACAAAAGCTGTATATCCGTCTGTGAATTTATCGTGACCCTGATCTTTGAAAAACCAAGTCTTATCCGGATATGCGCAGGTTGATGCGTCAATTATATTATCGGGGGAAACATAGTTTTTACCGGAGTGATAAACTTTCTGCCTGTAGCCCTCGGGGAATGATTCGCCGGGCTTTGCTCCCAAAGCGCCTATTGACATATATTCGGTATCAATCAGCATATCCGACTGTACCTCAGGCTCGCCGGTGATGGGTATGGATGAAATATTATAGCCGGCGGTGATTGCAAATTTCATTCCCTGTTTCTGTGCAGAGTTAATGATGGATTTCAGTTTAACCTGAACATTATAATGATAATCATCGATTTTTGCTATCAGTTTACCGTATTTTTCTGTGTCTGAAAGCATATTCGCTTTGGCGTCTTTGTA
Organism: Clostridiaceae bacterium; assembly: GCA_016282855.1. GTDB lineage: Bacteria > Bacillota > Clostridia > Oscillospirales > Acutalibacteraceae > CAG-177. Next base: position 17,368 of record JAEELT010000063.1, read on the forward strand.
GTACTTATCGGGGCAGAATGACCATACGCCCGGCATGGTACCGAAGGTTTTTATAAGAGCCTGATCGAATACTCTTTCAAACTCTGCGTCAAACAGCGCGGCAAGAGCGTTAATGAGATAGGGGAGCACGCCGTAATCGTTAAGCGCCGATATTATAGCGCCTGCAAGCTGAGCGCCCGGGTCCTTGCCGAGGAGGCCTTTGAAATAGAGAACAAAAGCATCGCTCTTGCAGTCAAGGCTGACGTTTTCGGTGAACATATTGCCTATCATACCCAGGCCCATATAAGCGGGAGACATAAATACGGTTTTTTCTATGCTCTTAGCTCCGAACTGAGCGAGATACGCGGTTACTATTGTATTTCCCTGACTGTGGCATGCAAGCAGTATCTTTTTGTGATTTGTAAGCTCTTTGATATAATCAATGAATTTCGCAAGACCTCGGGCGTTTTCCATCGGGTCAAGACGGAAGTCATAATAATAATCATACTGGTCGTGATCGGCGTGACCGTCAGACTGTGTGTCAAAATTGTAATCGCTGCCCTTGTGCTTATCTGCTGTGGGAAGCTCGTGCGGCTCCATACCGACATTATAGATTGAGTTACCCTCATCATCGCAGGCGAGGCTGCCCATCATTTTTTCGAGCACAACCATGAGAGCGTCGGCGCATTTTTTGTAATTTTTGGTTACAAGAAGAGTGTTGGCGACTTTTATTATGTCGGGAATGCTCTTCATAATCGCTCCTGTACTCGGCGGAAATGCCGTTTCGGGTTTGTCGGATTCGGGGTCGATATAAAGAGGATACGAACCGAAGCCGTGTACAAAAACAAGCGGAAGATGGCCGCAGTTGCATTCGCCTCCGGAAGCGAGGGTTGTAATCGAAATCGACAGCCCGATTACAACTGCAAGAATGATTGATAATGCTTTTTTCATATTATATCCCTCTCAATTCAGGTATTTTTGGTATTCGGCTACGGCAAGGGCATCGCACCGCTCGTTTTCGGGATGACCGTCGTGCCCCTTGACCCATATAAACTCATATTTGTGTGCCTTCAGCGCGTCAAGAAGCTCCTGCCAAAGCTCCGGGTTAAGGACGGGGGACTTATCTGCCTTTCGCCAGCCTTTGAGAATCCAGCTGTCTATCCATCCTTTGATAAAAGCGTTGCACACATAAGATGAATCGGATGTGATTGTGATTTCGCAGGGCTCTTTAAGCAGCTTGACCGCTTCGATTACGGCGGTTAACTCCATGCGGTTGTTTGTGGTCATCTCTTCACCGCCGCTGATTTCTTTTTCTCTGGAACCGTATCGGAGAATTGCCGCCCAGCCGCCCGGCCCCGGGTTTCCGGAACACGCTCCGTCGGTAAATATTTCCACTTTTTTCAAATAATCACGCTTTCATTCCTTTATGGGCAGAATTATATCATAATGTAAAATGAATTACAAGATATAATTAAAATTTTAATACAACAGATTGTGTAAAGTCTTGACTTAATCTCAATATGTGGTACAATATATCGTGGATTTGTATGAAATATACCGGAGGTAAACCGATGCCCAAGAAACCCAAGTATGATAATGAAAGCATTCGTTTGCTCAAAGACGAAGAAAGAGTAAGAGAAAAGCCGGCGGTTATTTTCGGCTCCGACGGTCTTGACGGATGTGAACACGCGATTTTTGAGATAGTGTCAAACTCCGTTGATGAGGCCAGAGAAGGCTACGGCGATAAGATTATTGTTACCAGATTTGATGATGGTTCCGTTGAGGTCCAGGACTTCGGCAGGGGCCTTCCCGTTGATTTCAATAAGAATGAAAACAGGTATAACTGGGAGCTCCTTTTCTGCGAACTTTATGCAGGCAGCAAATATGATAACAACGCAGGCAGCAACTATGAATTCTCTCTGGGTACAAACGGACTCGGTCTGTGCGCCACTCAGTATGCTTCCGAATATATGGAGGCTGAGGTGCACGCGGGCGGTTTCCGTTATCTTCTTAATTTCAAAAAAGGTAAGCCCGACGGCGAAATGCTCAAGGAGCCGTATTCTAAAAAAGACACCGGCACAAGAATCAAATGGAAGCCGGATCTTGAGGTTTTTACCGAAATAGACGTTTCCGATGAATACTACCGCGATATGCTCAAGCACCAGTCTGTGGTAAATGCCGGAGTCCGTTTCATATATAAGAATCAGACCGGCAAGACCTTTGAAACCACAGAGTATTACTATGAAAACGGTATTGAGGATTATCTTAAAGAGATGGTTGGTGAGGACCGCCTTACCGACATACAGGTTTGGAAACAGGAGACCGAATGCCGCGACAGGGATGACCTTGACACATACAGGCTCAAGACAAACATTGTGCTTACTTTCTCCAACAAGATTCAGTTTAAGGAGTATTATCACAACTCCAGCTTCCTTGCCAACGGAGGTTCGCCCGATAAGGCTGTCAGAAATGCCTTTGTGTACCAGATAGACGCCTATCTGAAAGAAAAAGGCAAGTATCAGAAGAGCGACGGTAAAATCACTTTCCAGGATATTGATGACTGCCTTGTGCTCATCATCTCATCTTTCTCAACCGTTACCTCGTATGAAAACCAGACAAAAAAGGCAATAAATAACAAGGGTATTCAGGATGCAATGACAGCCTTCATCAGAAATCAGCTGATGATATACTTCATTGAAAACCCTCTTGACGCGGATAAGATTACCAACCAGGTGCTCATAAATATGCGTTCAAGAGTCAGGGCTGAAAAAACCAGGCTCGGCATAAAACACGATCTTATACAGAATGTCAGCAACTTAACCAACAGAATTGAAAAATTCGCGGATTGCCGCAGCAAGGATATCAGCAAGCGTGAGCTGTTTATTGTTGAGGGTGATTCGGCGAGAGGCTCGTGCGTTCTCGCAAGGGATTCCGAATTCCAGGCTGTAATGCCTATAAGGGGCAAAATTCTCAACTGCCTGAAAGTTGACTATAATAAAATCTTCAAAAGCGAGATTATTACCGACCTTATCAAGGTTATAGGCTGCGGCGTGGAGGTCAAAGCCAAGCCCAAATCCGACAAGGATGTTGTTTCATTCAATCTTGACAATCTGCGCTGGAACAAGCTGATTATCTGCACGGATGCCGATGTTGACGGTTACCATATAAGGACCTTGCTCCTGACTATGATTTATCGCCTTATGCCTACACTTATTTCTGCGGGCAAGGTGTTTATAGCCGAATCACCGCTTTACGAAATAACCTGCGGAGATGAAGTGTGGTTTGCCTATTCGGAAGCAGAAAAAGCCTCCGCTCTCGAAAAAATCGGAGACAGGAAATACACAATTCAGCGCTCAAAGGGACTTGGCGAAAACGAGCCCGATATGATGTCCCTTACGACAATGAATCCCGAAACAAGGCGTCTTATTAAAGTAAACCCCTCTGATGTTGATAAAACCGTTGAAAAGTTTGAACTTCTGCTCGGCGATAATCTCCAGGGCAGAAAAGAATATATATCGGAAAACGGAAATAAATATATCGACCTGACGGAACTTTCCTGATTGGAGTATTTATGGCAAAGAAGACTAAATCAAATGAAATTAAAAGACAGCTTGACGATAAAACGCATATTTCTCTTGCGGGTGAAGTTGTTGATAAACAGATAACCGACACTATAGAAGAGAATTTCATGCCCTACGCCATGAGCATAATCCTGAGCCGTGCGATACCTGCTATTGACGGCTTCAAGCCATCTCAGCGTAAAATCCTTTATACAATGTATAAAATCGGTCTGCTTAACTCGGGCAGGGTCAAATCAACCAATATTGTCGGCGAAGTGATGAAGCTCAATCCTCACGGTGACGCCGCGATATATGATGCCATGGTCAGGCTTTCTAGAGGGTATGAGGCTCTGCTTCATCCCTATGTTGATTCAAAAGGTTCTTTCGGCAAAGCTTATTCAAAGAATATTGTTTGCGCGGCTTCCCGTTATACCGAGGCTAAGCTTGATAAAATCTGCACAGAGCTGTTTTCGGATATCGACAAAGATGCTGTCGATATGGTTGATAACTACGATAATACAAAAAAAGAGCCGGTGTTGCTTCCGGTTACGTTCCCTTCGATACTTGTAAACCCCAATATCGGCATTGCCGCGGGCATGGCAAGCGCCGTATGCTCTTTTAATCTTGAAGAAATCTGCAATGCAACTGTTCTGCTTCTCAAGAATCCGCACGCCGATATTTATGACGCACTTCCCGCTCCTGATTTTTCGGGCGGCGGAATCCTTCTTTATGACCGCGCCGCTATCGAGGAGATTTACACTAACGGCAGGGGAAGAATCAAAGTACGCGCCAGATATGAATTTGATAAGGCAAACAACTGCATTGAAGTTAAGGAAATCCCGCCTACGACCACGGTTGAAGATATAATCGATAAGGTCATTGAAAAGGTTAAAGACGGCAAATTCCGTGAGATAAACGACATCAGAGACGAGACAGACATCAAAGGCCTTAAAATCGCCATTGATGTCAAAAGGGGAACCGACCCCGATAAGCTTATGAGCCGTCTTTATGCCTCCACTCCTCTCGAATCCGCTTTCAATGCCAATTTCAATATCCTTGTAAACGGCTATCCCAGAGTAATGGGTGTTACGGAGATACTCAATGAATGGATAGCGTTCAGAATGGAATGTATACGCAGGAGAACGTCTTTTGACCTTAAGCGCGCTAAGGACCGCCTTCATCTTCTGCGCGGTCTTGAAAAGATTTTGCTGGATATTGACAAGGCAATATCCATCATCAGGAATACCGACGAAGAGAGCGAAGTAGTGCCAAATCTTATGATAGGCTTCAGAATTGACAAAACTCAAGCGGAGTATGTTGCCGAGATTAAGCTGCGCCATCTCAACAAAGAGTATATTCTCAAACGCCTTCAGGATATTGAAAAGCTTGAAGCTGCTATAAAGGATTTTGAAGAGATTCTTGAAAACCCCGGCAGAATCAAGAGAATTATTTCTTTTGAGCTTAAAGAAGTTGTCAAAAAATATGCAAAGCCCCGCAAAACTGAGATTTCATATTCTTATGACACCGAGGTTGAAGAAGAAGAGGAAGAAGTGCCCGATTATCCCGTAACCCTTTTCTTCACAAAAGAGGGTTATTTCAAGAAAGTCACTCCTCAGTCTCTCAGAATGAGCAACGCTCATAAGTTCAAAGACGGGGACTATATCGCACAGACTGTTGAAACCACCAACAGCAAGGAAATCCTGTTTTTCACAAATCAGTGCCAGGTTTACAAGACCAGGGCTGACGCTTTTGACGACACCAAAATCAGCGTAATGGGTGATTTCGTTGCGGCAAAGCTTGAAATGGATGAGGGTGAATTGCCTGTTTATATGACAGTTACCAACAAAGATTACAAAGGCTTTATGATGTTCTTCTTTGAAAACGGTAAAGTTGCCAAGGTACCCCTTGAGTCATATAAAACTCTTACAAACCGCAAAAAACTCATTAAAGCCTACAGCGACAAATCACCGCTCGTTGACATACTTTATATTCCCGAGGATACTGAGGTCGTTCTTGTATCTTCATCCGGAAGACACCTGCTCGTAAATACAGCAGTTATTAACCCCAAAACCACAAAGGACACCGCCGGAGTAAACGTCATTTCACTCAGCCACAAAAAAGGCCACAGGCTTCTTAAGGCCAGGCTCTATTCCGAAGGCGAGTTTGCAAAGCCCTACAGATTCAGGTCCAAGAACCTTCCTGCCGCGGGTGCGCTTCTTTCAGCTGACGACACGAGCGAACAGGTTACTTTCTGATATGCCCGAAATTATATATATCAAAGATTTTTCGGATGAGCGGCTCGATGTTTTTGCGCGTATGAGCGAGGCTCAGATTCTTAACAGAGACTGCCCCGAAAAAGGTATGTTTATAGCTGAGAGCCCTCTAGTGATTGAAAGAGCGCTTGACGCCGGATATGAGCCTGTTTCAATCCTGATTGAGGATAAGCATATTGAAACAGCAGGCAGGCATATTTTAAACCGATGCACCGGTATCCCCGTTTTTACAGCACCCTTTGATGTGCTTACTCAGCTGACCGGATATAAACTTACCAGGGGTATGCTCTGTGCTTTCAAGCGGCGTGCGAATCCTTCGCCGGCGCAGATTTTGCAATCAGGCGCAAAAGTCGCCGTGCTTGAAAACATAATGAATCCTACCAATGTCGGTGCAATTTTCCGCAGTGCGGCGGCTCTCGGTATGGACGCTGTTATCCTCACATCCGGGTGCAGCGACCCGCTATACAGGCGCTCAATACGCGTGAGTATGGGCAATGTCTTCAACATTCAGTGGTCATTTGCGCAGGATTCGGCTGAGATACTATCCCTGCTTAAAGAATTCGGCTTTGCATCCGCGGCTCTTGCGCTTTCAGACAGCAGTGTTTCACTATTGTCACAGAAACTCAGGAACGAGAAGAAACTTGCTGTTTTTCTGGGTACAGAGGGAGAAGGGCTTTCGCGCTGCGTGATTGACGGCTGTGATTACATAGTTAAAATCCCTATGTTTCACGATGTGGATTCACTTAATGTTTCGGCGGCTGCAGCGGTTGCTTTCTGGGAACTCGGTAAATGTAAATAACGCAGGTTATACCTGCCGGAAATAATTGTAAAGGAGATTTTCAAATGCTATCAAGAACACCACCTATGGGCTTTAATACTTGGAACACCTTCGGTGAGAACATCAGCGATCAGGTAATCAGGGAAACGGCCGATGCTATGGTAGAAAAGGGCCTTAAAGATGCGGGATATGAGTATCTTGTTATCGACGACTGCTGGAGCAAAAGGGAGAGAGACCCCGAAACAGGTAAAATTGTTCCGGATGAAATCAAGTTTCCTTACGGCATGAAATCTGTTTCGGATTACGTTCATTCCAAAGGCCTTAAGTTCGGCATGTATTCATGTGCCGGCACAAGAACCTGCGCGGATTACCCCGGATCATTTGACCATGAATTTCTCGATGCCGAGACTTTTGCCGAGTATGGTGTTGATTTCCTCAAGTATGATTACTGCAACAGACCCCATCATTATTACGGTGATCTTCTTTACAGAAAAATGGGTATGGCTCTTAAAGCTTGCGGCAGAGAGATTCTGTTTTCCGCCTGCAACTGGGGCTGTGATGACGTACATAACTGGATACGCTCAACAGGCGCTCATATGTACAGATCGACAGGTGATATAATCGATAACTTTAAATCAATGAAGGATATCGCAATCAGCCAGATTGATAACCTTGCTTATTCTGCGCCCGGCTGTTTCAATGATATAGATATGCTTACCATCGGTATGTACGGCAAGGGCAATGTCGGCTCAACCGGTTCAACCGACACAGACTATAAAACCGAGTTTGTAATCTGGTGCATGTACAGTGCGCCTCTTATGCTCGGCGGAGATATCAGGACATTCAGTGAGGACACACTCAGGCTTGTTACCAACAAGGACCTTATCCGTATAAATCAGGATATAGAAGGAAGACCCGCTTTTGAAACCAGGAAAGATGACAATATGAAAGTCTTTGTAAAACATCTCTCCGATAATGAGATAGCAGTAGCTTTTGTCAACTTTGATGAAAGGGAAAGGGGAGTTGATCTGTATTTTGAGGATGCCGGTATTCCCGCTGCTTCCGGATACGGTCTGAAAATGAAAGACGTATTTACCGGTGAGAGCCTCGGCGTTAAAAAAGAGTATCTCAAGAGAACCATAAAACCCCATGACTGCGAGTGCTATCTTTGCACACTTTCAAAGTGATATGAACAGCAAAACCTGTATATCGTGCGAAAAAGACCTTACATCTGAAGACATCGGATTTCACAAAAAGATGGTTAACCGCGGAGCTGAGGAGTTTATGTGCATTGACTGCCTTTGCGAATATTTCGGAATACCGCGCGAAAAAGCTGATGAAATGATAGAGAATTTCAGGCGTATGGGCTGCGTATTATTTAATTAATGTTAGGAGATATAAAATGTCAAAAGTAAATGTTATTTCTCACAGAGGTGCAAACAGATATGCTCCTCAGAATACCGTTCCTGCATTTGAAAAAGCTCTTGAGATAGGTATTGACGGCTTTGAAACTGATGTTCACTTTACCGCCGACAGACATATCGTTATTTGCCATAACTACACGGTTGACGAAACATCCAATGGTTCAGGCAACGTGGCGGATATGACTCTTGAAAGACTTCGCGACCTTGATTTCGGCTCATATTTTGATGAAAAATTTGCCGGCACAAAGCTTCCTCTGCTTGAGGAGTTTCTCGAAATATGCAAGGACGATTCCGTGAAAGTAATGAACATTGAGATAAAGGAGCCGAAGGACGGCAACAAGGAAATCGCCGATAAGACTATTGAAATGGTCAAGGAATTCGGGCTTTTTGACAAGCTGATCGTTTCCTCTTTCGATCCTGCTATTCTTGTCAGATGCAAGCACGTTGATTCCGCCTGCAAAACCGGCTTCCTTTACAGTCCCGACAGAAGTATCACTTATTACAGAATGCTTCTCAACTATGTTGATTTTGCAAAGGAAATAGGCGCTGATTACCTTCATCCTCATTATTCTCTCGTTTATCCCGCTTATGTAACAAAGCTCCATAAGAACGGAATAGGCGTTAATCCCTGGACTGTTGACAACCCTGACACAGTCAGAAGAATGATTGAGTACGGCGTTGACGGCATTATCACAAACGTTCCCGATCAGGTGAACACCATAGTCGGCGAATACGAAGAAAACTGACATATTATTCGTTTGTGCCTGCAGATTCTTTCTGCAGGCATTTCTTTTGCTTTTTTATAATTATTAATAAGTTTTATTGACTTTTAAAACATTTAGTGTTATATAAAATATAATTCGTTTTTCAAAGGAGGGGCAGATAATTGAAAGAAAACGTGATAATCGATTTAAAAAATATTTCGGTTTCCTTTGGGGATAACCATGTACTTAAAGATTTAAACCTCTACATTCGTGACAAGGAATTCATAACCCTGCTCGGTCCTTCAGGCTGCGGTAAGACCACAACTTTAAGGATAATAGCGGGCTTTATCAATCCCGACGAAGGAGAGGTTATTTTTGACGGTAAAAAAATCAATTACCTTCCTCCACATAAGCGTCAGGTAAACACTATTTTTCAGAGATACGCTCTTTTCCCTCATCTGAATGTTTATGAAAATGTCGCCTTCGGCCTTCGCATTAAAAAGCTCAAAGAAAAGGAAATCAAAGCAACTGTTGAGGAAATGCTTGAGCTTGTGAACCTGAAAGGTTTTGAAAAACGCAATATTAACTCTCTTTCCGGCGGCCAGCAACAGAGAGTTGCCATAGCCAGAGCTCTTGCCGTTCATCCGAGAGTGCTTTTACTTGACGAACCCCTGGGCGCTCTTGACTTAAAGCTTCGCAAGGATATGCAGGCTGAGCTTAAAGGTATTCAGCAGCGTCTCGGCATAACATTTGTTTATGTTACCCATGACCAGGAGGAAGCCCTTTCGATGAGTGACACCATAGTTGTTATGGACGGAGGCGTTATTCAGCAAATCGGCACCCCCACCGATATTTACAATGAGCCTAAAAACGCTTTTGTTGCCGACTTTATAGGTGAAAGCAATATTCTTGACGGCATAATGCACGACGACTGTCTTGTTGAGTTTTCGGGCTGCAAATTCGTTTGTCTTGATAAAGGCTTCGATAAAGACGAAGCGGTCGATGTTGTCGTCAGACCCGAGGATGTTGATGTTGTAAGCACCGAAAGCGGTATGCTGAAGGGTGTAGTTACATCCGTTACCTTCAAAGGCGTTCATTTTGAGATTATCGTTGATATAGGCGGATTCAAATGGATGATTCAGACTACCGACTATCAGCCGGTTGGCGCAAATATCGGGCTTTATATTGAGCCGGACGCTATCCACATTATGAAAAAGAGCCGTTACTCCGGCCTTTACGGCGACTACAGCTCATTCAGCGAAGAGTTTGACGAGCTCTCAAAGCCTGCAGAGGAGGAAGAGGAATGAAAGACCGCGCTGCATTCAGAGCGAAGCTGATTTCCGCTCCCTATATTGTCTGGGCGGCTCTTTTCATTGTTGCTCCTCTGATTTTTGTTATATATTATTCTTTCACAGATGCTTCGGGGAGTTTCAGCCTTGTGAGCATACAGGCGCTTTATAAATATATCCCCACATTTCTGCGCTCTATCTGGTTTGGAATAGTGGCAACCTTAATCTGCCTTGTTATCGCTTTCCCAACCGCTTACATTATTTCTCAGAAAACCGATAAGATTCAGCGCACGATGATTATGCTTGTTATGCTTCCTATGTGGATGAGTTTCCTTATCAGGACCTATTCCTGGATGGCAATACTTCAGGATACCGGTATCATCAATTCGTTCCTTGCCAAAATCGGTATTCATCCCGTTCATATGATAAACACCGGCGGTGCCGTTATACTCGGTATGGTTTATAATTTCCTGCCTTATATGATTATGCCCATTTACTCGGTCATGGCCAAGCTTGATTTTTCAATGATAGAAGCCTGCCAGGACCTCGGCGGAAGCAGGTTTACGGTCATAAAGCGTTGTATTATTCCTATGAGTATGCCCGGCGTAGTCAGCGGTATTACCATGGTTTTTGTGCCTTCGGTAAGTACGTTCTATATTTCTCAGAAGCTCGGCGGAGGCTCATTTGACCTGATAGGTGATGTTATTGAGAGACAGTTCCAGCAGTCATATAATTACAATCTCGGTGCATCAATCTCATTTGTTCTTATGATTCTCATTCTTGCTTCAATGGCTATTATGAATCACTTTTCCGATGAGGGGGAGATGGTTATATGAAGGCTGTTTCAAAGATTTACATCTTCCTCATATTTTTCTTTCTGTATGCTCCGATTGCCGTGCTTGTGGTTTATTCATTTAACGGCTCAACAAGCACGGTTGTCATGCAGGGCTTTTCGCTGCATTGGTATAAGTCGCTTATTCACGACTCCGCAACGCTCAAAGCTGTCAGGAATACGCTTATTCTCGCTGTCTCATCTTCTGTAATATCCACGGTTCTTGGCACTGCGGCTGCCGTCGGTCTCGAAAAATACAGGCGAAGCCCTCTCAGGTCATCAATTATGGCGGTTACAAATATTCCGATGATGAATCCTGAAATAGTAACCGGTATTTCAATGATGCTTCTCTTTGTTTTCATCGGCAGAATTATAAAAGTTGATTCCGTTCTCGGCTTCGGCACACTGCTTATTGCACATATCACGTTTAATCTTCCTTATGTTATTCTGACCGTGCTTCCAAAGCTAAGACAGACTGATAAAAACCTTTCGGAAGCCGCACAGGATCTTGGTTGCAGACCTTTTGTGTCGTTCTTTAAGGTAGTGCTGCCTGCGATTACCCCTGCTATCATTACCGGTATGATTATGGCGTTTACTCTTTCGCTTGACGATTTCATAATAAGCTATTTTACCGGAGGACCCGGCTTCCAGACTCTTCCGATTGTTATTTATTCCATGACAAAGAAGAGAGTGAAGCCCGATATGTACGCTCTTGCCGCAATTATTTTTGTAAGCATTCTTGTACTGCTTATTCTCTATAATTCCTTCCAGCAGAAGAGCGAACAGAAAGAAGTTAAAAAACACAGGGAGATGTACAGATGAAAAAAATAATTTGCTCGGTTTTTTCCGTTATATTTGTATTATGTGCATTTCCCGCCGTCAATGCGGGCGCTCAGGCAAGAAGCACGGAAATAGAGGCCCTGAGAGGCACAAAGCTGTATGTTTATAATTGGGGCGAATACATTTCAGACGGTCAGGATGATACTCTTGATGTCAATGCTGCCTTCACCGAAAAATACGGCATACAGGTAATATACGATACATACGATAATAATGAAGCTATGTATTCAAAGCTCAAGAGCGGCGGAGTGTCTTACGATGTTGTTTTCCCGTCGGACTATATGGTTGAGCGTATGATAGCTGAGGATCTGCTCGAGGAAATAGATTTTTCAAATATACCCAATTTTTCTTATATTCCGGAAAAATACAGAAATCTCAGTTATGATCCCGAAAACAAGTATTCTGTTCCTTATACTGTTTCTTATGTCGGTCTCATTTATAATTCAACAATGGTTGACGAAATTCCCGACAGCTGGGCAATTCTTTGGGATGAGGATTACACAAACGATATCCTTATGTTCAATAACCCCAGAGACGCTTTTGCAATTGCGCAGAGTCTGCTCGGAATGGATTACAATATGGAGTCCGATGTTGCCTGGAGGACAGCCGCGACGCTGCTCAAAGAGCAGAAAACAGTTGCCCCTGTTTATGTGAATGACGAAATATTCCTGAAAATGGAGTCCGGTGAAGCTGCACTCGGCCCTTATTATGTAGGCGATTTCCTCACAATGAAGGAAAACAACGATGACCTTGAGTTTGTTTATCCCAAAGAAGGCGTTAACTATTTTGTTGACTGTGCTTGTATTTTAAAAGGAGCCAAAAACAAGCTTGCCGCCGAGCTTTATCTGAACTTTTTGAATGAGCCGGATGTTGCGCTTGCCAATGCCGAGTATATCTGCTACGGCAGCCCTAATGAGGCGGTTTACACCAACCCTGACTATGAGTATTTTGAGGATGAATTGCTTTACCCCGAGGAAGGCGCTTTCAAAACTCAGATTTTCAGTAACCTTTCAAAGCATACTCTTGACCTGATGAGCACTTTATGGGATGACGTAAAGAATTATATTCCGTCCAACGGCTCATATAAATATGTCTTTTTCGGCGATGATACGGTTGTTTCATCAACCGGAGAGGATATGACAGGCGATACCGTAAAATACGGCATATGTATAGGAGTATTTCTGCTGATATGCGCCGCTTATATCATTTTCAGATTTGTCAGGAAAAAATACAGAGAGAATATTTAAAAATAAAAATCCGGCGATTAATAATCGCCGGATTTCTTTATAGGTTTTCGGTTATTTCGGTTACCGTCAGATTTTTGCCTTTTACTTTAAACTTTATTTCATACCCCGCAAAAGGAAAGCCGTATATACGCTCTTCATCTTCAATATAACCGGGACGGGGATCGAGAGACAGTATCTCTTTTAATCCCTCAAGCTTATCCGCAGGAAAAGAGCCCGCCGCGTTTTTATCAAAAGTCACGTTCAGCCTGCCGCTGATGCTGCCGTCAACAGCAAAACCGCTTTTTGCATCTGAG
>JAEELT010000064.1 GCA_016282855.1 Clostridiaceae bacterium
ATCATCGTTTTTAATCAGCTCTATATCTCCCATCGGCTCAGCGAAGGGCAGGCCGTCATCTCCGTAGCCTGCGTTTTCCATCTCAGGGAAAGCATATCCCTTTAAGCAAATATAGCCGAGCAGAGTAGAATCGCTTATGCCGTTAAGCGGCAGAGTGCCGTCGAGTATATCGGCCTCAATTGACTTAGCAAGCTTTTCTCTTACGCCGTCATCAAAAAAGATTCCCGGCGAAACAGCCCTTGACATATCGGGAGAAACGAGAGCCACATTATACTGATAAAAGCCCAGTGGGGATGCCTCTGTCTTTTGTGTGATGCCGGCAAAGCTGTCGGCCACCGCCCTGCGCATTGTCTGCGAAGCAGTCAGGGCATCTATCTCACGGAGTATCTCAAGAGTAACGTTTTTATAATTGCGCACCTTCTTTTTCCCGTTTTTCAGGTTATACTCGATGCGTATTCTGGCAACAATCGTTTTCGTGAACTCATTTTCACCGCCGAAGGTGTTGTCCGGCTTTGTGTTTTTGAGCGCGTTGAGCATCCCGTTTACTTTTATGATTCTCTCTATATCGGTACTGTCCTTAAAGCCTTCAAAGAGCTTCATTTCACCCTTTGACATTCCCTCAACATCAAGTCGGTTTTCTTCAGACGGAGTATAGGATGAGCCGTAAAAACCGCCCATTCTGTCAAAGTCGTCAGAGCAGATTGTTATTGCGGCGCTTTCTACATCGGCTGCTTCGGGTATCCTCACAGAGCCGACAGGCAGAGTTGAGATTATAAGCAGGCAGCAAAGCAGAAAGACTCCGATTTCGCCCGCGAGCCAGCCAAGGCGCTTCCTGAAACTTTTGAACGAGCGCAGCACAATCAGCTCAACCACGGTGTAGCCGATTGCCATAACGGCAATGCCGAGCAGAATAATAAGCCCACGCTTTTCGCCGAAGGAGGTATTGTCTGTGGCTGCAATATTTGCGGCGCATATCGCAAGGAACGGGCCTACGGCAAGCACGCACAGCCCCTGCACAAACGGGCTTGCACCCATAAAGCCGGCCTTTTCTGCCCTGCGGTGCTTTGCGCAGAAATAACCTGCAACGGCAAGTGCTGCCACAATAATGGCAAACACTATCGGGTATTTGAATGTTGTGAGAGTAAAAAGCTCAGGGTCATTTGGCAGCTCTCTTCTTTCACTCGTGAGCGCTTCCATTTCCTGCCCCGCCCCGACCGGTATTATGTATTTGAAATAGTCAAACAGTCTGAGTCTTGAGAAAACCGGATTGTTTCCGAATACCGAATACATCCCCGAGCTCTCCTCATATAAGCCGGACGCCGTATACGGCGAACCGTAAATGAAATTGCCTGCCATATTGGAAATGGTGTAATTCACCATAGCGGGCGAAGCGAGCAGCACGGCGGAATACACAAGAGTTTCAAGCATTGAGCCCACAAGTTGCATCACAATCGCCGTAACCGTAAAAGTGAACAGACCGCCGCAGAATATTTTGAACACTATATACGCAAAGGCAAACAGCAATCTGCCGCTTATGCCGAAGAAGGCAATGTTGGTTATGAGCCCCGCGCCCAGGGGAACAACAACGCCGGCAAGAATCGCGCACATTCCGGCAAGATAATCTGCAAGGTAAAGCCTTTCCCTCGATATTCCGAAGCTGTAATAAACATTGCTCGATTTTCTGCTCATAACATATCTGAATATGTTTATCGCCATAGCTGCGCTGAACACAACAAGCGGAACAGAGAGGAAAAGAGGCATTATATCGGGGGCGTCTATTGCTCTGCGGAACATATAGGCGTAAGTCGATTTTAAATAAGCCATGGCATCGGGCCGCACATATGCTCTCAGAAGCTCAAACATACCGCCGTAGCACATAAACATGTCCGCGGCCAGCAGCACCGAAAAGACGAGATTGTTTTTTAATGCTCTGCGAAAGGTAAAGCCGAATAAATCAGCCGAATATTTCTTTGAAGTCATACTCCTTTTCCTCCATTTCCTCAAGAAATACTTCTTCAATCGTGAGAGGGAATCTCTCGATAAGAACAGGGTTCATCTGCCTGAGTTTTTCCTCGGCGGTGTCCGGGTCACCCTGTGCGGAGAGAGTAACCATTTTACCGTCTGTTTTGATTTTTCTGACTTCAATGCCTGCGAAATCCTCAGCCTTCATTTCTCTGTCAAACACAAGGCGGAAGCGGCATCTTTCGGCGCCGATGTCATCAACGCCGCAGTCAAGAGCGATGCTTTTGCCGTTTATGAGTGCCATATGGTCGCAGATGTCGGCAATTTCGCGCAGATTGTGCGACGAAATGATGACGCTGCAGTTTCTCTCTGCAACATAGTCCACAAGCATACGGTTCATAACGCTGCGCATCTGAGGGTCAAGCCCGTCAAAGGATTCATCGAGCAGAAGCACCTGCGGCAGAGCGGACATGCCGAGAATCATCTCCGCCTGTCTCTGCATACCCTTAGAGAAAGAATTGAGCTTGGCTTTTTTATCCAGCCCGAATACTCCGCACAGGCGTGTGAGCGTTTCAAAACTGAAAGAGGGGTAGTAGCCCGCGTACAGCTCCGCCGTTTTTTCTATGCTTGAAAAAGGCTCAAAATAAAGCTCATCCGGCACATAAAACATATTGAGCCGTGAAGCGGCGTCGGTAAAGGTGTTTCTGCCGTTTATGAGCGTCTCTCCCTCATCGGGTCTGTAAACGCCCGCAATCATTTTGAGAAGCGTGGTTTTGCCTGAGCCGTTGTAACCGACCAGCCCGTAAATTGAGCCGTCCTCCACCTTAAGGCTGAGGTCTTTTACCGCGGTAAAATCCCCGTATTTTTTTGTAACATTTCTTACTTCTATCATATTCATCACTCCCTGTATGCCGAGGCGATAAGTTCCTCGATTTCTTCTCTTGATATGCCGATGGACTTTGCCGTATTGAGCATACCGGCAAGCTCTTTCTTCATTTTGCTCTTTATCACAGTATCGCCGAACGCGCTCTGACTGACAAAACTGCCCGTACCCGGCACCGTAAAGATTATTCCGCTGTTTTCAAGGTCGGAAAACGCTTTTTTCACAGTATTGATATTAACCCCCGTTTCGGCGGAAACCTGCCTGATTGACGGCAGTTTCGCGTCCGCGGGATAGATGCCGAGGTTTATGAGAGTAAGTATCTGAGTTTTAATCTGCTCATAGACCGGTGTGCGGCTCTGCTTGTCAATGGTTATCAATGATAATCATCCCCTTCCAGTGATAGGTGTGCTATCTGTGCTATTACACCTGCATTATATTACCGCTTCCGCCGTTTGTCAATAGCGTTAACAAAAAGTTTATAATTGCGGCGTCAAAAAAAGAAAAATGCTGTTGCTATTTCGGCCGCTGTATGATAAAATTCTTTTATATAAAAGCGCATTAAATGAAAGGACTGTGTAATATATGGATAACAAAGCATTGTTTAACATCGAGAGTGCGGGCTACAATAAGGCTGAGGTGGAAAGATATGTTTCCACGCTAAAAGAGGAGTACAAAAAGGTGTATGAATACGCCAAGAGCACCGAAGCCAACAACGAAAAGCTCAAAAAAATATGCCGCGCCCTTTCCGAAGAGAATAAAGCCTTAAAGGCAAACGGCGCAGTTCCCGCGGCTCCCGTAGCTCCTGCCGCTCCCGCAGCCCCTGCATCCAACGCGGCAGCCGTTGAGGCCGCCGAAAAGATGAGCGCTCTCATAGCTGCTCTCTCCAAGGAAAACGAGATTCTCAAGGCAAAGCTTAACTGAAAGATACAGGAAAGGCAGTTTGTAAATTATGGATGAATTCAAGCTCAGAAGTATAGACGATTTCGACTCCGACTTTGTGTTAAGCGTGCAGCAGGAAGCGGCACAGCCCCGTGCACAGGCGGCGCCCAAATCAACTCTTATACCCGAATTTGAAGAAAGCACAGCCCCCGTTTACCGTGAACAGCCGCAGGCCACACCCGCCATCACCGGCGAGCCGCTCTACACTCCCGAAAGGATGAGTGACAGAGATATAAACAGCCTGCTTGATAAAGAAGATGACACTCCGTCCGAAAAGCCGAAGCTGGGCGCAGGAGCAGTTGTCGGCAAGATTGCCGCCATCGCGCTTCTCGTTGCCACCGTTCTTGTTTTTGTCTGCGGTTGCTTTATGGCTGTATTTCTTGACAATAAAGGCTCAACCGTTTTCGGCATGTCTCTCAACACGCTTGCGCACGATACTACTCTCGGCAACAGCAGCCTCAAAAAAGGCGATTTGCTTATTTCCTCAAGAAAGGCCGACGCCGATTACACTGCCGGCAGCCACCTTGCAGTGCCCACAGCTGACACGGCAAGCAAAGGCTGTGATGTGGTAACCATCACCCAGGTCACAACCCAGGAAGCGGAAGAGGCTTATGTTGTACGCCAGCCCGGTGATAACTTCGGTGTTTCCTCGGTTTACACAAAGAGCACCAGCTACGGAGTAATCACAAGATACATTCCCGGCATAGGCGGCCTGCTCGGCTTCGCTATGGATAACGCCATCTGGTTCTGCGCTATGTTTGTGCTGCTTGCAGCAGTTTGCATCTGCATACTCGTGCTCATCAACTGGACAGCAGCCAATAACGGCGGCAAAAAAGCAAAGACCAAAGACGAAGAAGAATAATACGGCCGGCGAATAAAATGAAAAGACAACAAAGGACTGCAAGTTAAAAGCTTGCAGTCCTTTAATTCTTCTTGCTCTTGCCGATGTAAGGAATATTTGGCTGTTATTTGTTTCCGACCTTACGCTTTGCGCATGAAGCAGATTCAACTCATTGAGGGGACTTCGTCCGTTTATATCGTCCACACCCCTCACGCCATTTATATCGGGTAAACGGCTGCTTTACCAAACCACAGCGAAAGGACTGCGGGTGTAAACCTGCAGTCCTTTTTACTTAATCAATTGTGTATTGCGTTTTATCGTCTGAGCTATTCAGCTTTACTCATCACTCTGATGCGAATCTTCCGGCTGTATCAGTGTGGTATCTGACTGCTGTGCGGAGGATTCTGTTGCGGAGCTTGACTCGCCGGAGGATGAAGGCTGAGTTTCGGAGCTTGATGAAGCATCAGATGCGGTGGTGCCGGTGGGCTCCGTATTTGTAGTGCTTTCGGTGACGGGATCGGTCGGGCTTGTGGTACCGGCGGGCTCGGTGGTGCTGCTTGTAGTTTTAGGTCTGGATGTGGTTGTTGTCGTGGTGGTGCGTCTGCGTGTTGTATTATAGTAATTTGTTGTCCTTCTTCTGGTTGTGGTAGTGGTGGTACTCTCTTCGGTGCTTTCCTCTGTGGATTCCTCTGTGACCGTCACCGTGGTTGTGGTGTTCCAGGTGGTGAGCACGGGCTTGGAGGTCATCGATGAGTAATATTCGCTCACGGATGTGGTGCTGGTCTCCTGCTTGTTTCTGCTCAGAGCGGATTTAACAATTATCACCGCGAGAGCAATCACCGCAAGCGCCGCGAGCACAGCGCCGGCTATCATTACAATTTTGCGCTTGTCTATCTCTTTTTTCTGTGCGCTTGAATCCGCATTGGCATAGGGGTCAACCGCAGTGTCATCCGCGGTGTTCGCGCCGTATGAATTGCGGTATTCCTCTTCATAATCGGGGTCTTTGTCGCCGACCATAGCCTCTGCTATGGGAGCAAACACCGATGTATCCTCCGCGCTCATAAAAGCCGTAACAACGGTTATATTGTCCTTGCCGCCTCTTTCGAGAGCCTTGCGAACAAGCTTTGCCGAAACATCCTGGGGAGTATCGCCCTGTGAGATGATGGATGATATTTCGGCATCGGAGAGCATATCTGTAAGTCCGTCACTGCAAAGCAGGATGATGTCACCGTCATCCACATCGTCAATTACGCTCACATTCGGAGAGAGAGTTGCTTCCTCGGGGAATACGCCGAGATGCTTTGTAAGGCGTTTCGCGTCCGGAAGGGCGCCTGCCTCAGCCTCGCCGAGCTCTCTGGCATCCACAAAGCCCTGGGCGTGAGTATGGTCAAAGCTCGCCTGCTCAAGAATGCCGTTTGAGAAGTGGTAGATTCTTGTGTCACCTAGACTCACGCAAATCACTTTGCCCTTAACGGCGTAAACCGCGGCAAGCGTGGTGCCGAGCCTGACTCCGCGGGAGGTTATCTCACTGCATATTTTGTTGTTGGCGTCGTCAAGACAGTTGGAAACGGCAAATGAAAAATCCTCGCCGCTCTCATAAATGCTTGACGCGTGCTTGGCAATGGCCTCAACGGCTATCTGAGAGGCAACCTCGCCGTACATCTCCCCGCCCATACCGTCGCAGACCGCGATGTGAAACGGCTCTGACATTTTCTGGATGTAAGCTTTGCCTTTTGCGAGCCCGCCCGGGGCAGTGATTTTGCCGTTTAAGCTGTAATTGTCTTCGTTATCCTTTCTTACTCTCCCCGTGTGTGTCACAGAGCACACATTTGCACTTAGTTTCTTCATATCTTTTCTCCGTTTGTCAGAATATTATCTCTTTTCAGAATACTCCGTTTGATTTTGCCCAGTCAACATAAGCCTCAAGGCTTCTGTATCTTGCGGGGCTGAGAGACGCGCCGGTTCTGGTATATACCTCCATATTGACGCCCCTGAGGCGGCAGATGTATTTGGCGCTGGCGTTGAAGCCGGAATCAATGGCGTTATCAAGCAGGATAATCCGTTCGTAAAACGCCTTCGCGGCTGCCTTATCTTCACGGACCCAGGCATCCCACATTTTTACAAACAAATCCGCTCCGCAGGTGGTGGGTGTGGCAACCACTCCTCTTGCCCCTTTTTCATAAGCGTCATAGAGGAACGGAATGTTTGCCTGAAGCACATTTGAATCACCCTGCACCGCTATTTTCTTTTCAATCTCGGTGAGCACGGAGGTTGTGTCTTTTATGCCCTTGAATTTGCCGGTTGCCGCAAGCCTGCCGTAAACTCCGGGGTCCATAAGATGAGGACGCATACCGGGGAACTCATAAAGAATCACCGGCAAATCCGTATGAGAAGCAAGGGAAACAAGGTAGTCATACTGCTCGTCCGGCCTGTCACACATACCTTTGGTAACAAAGACGAGGCCGCTCACTCCGCACTGCTCGAGCGCCTTCATCTCTTCAAGCTGCGCCTGTGTCTCTCTCTGGAGATTTGCCGTGGCAAAAACAGGAACGCCTTGAGAATTCTTCACGGCAAGGCCGGCGCATTTGACGCGCTCGGCAGGGGTAAGCTCCGTCATCTCCGAGGAACCGCATACCGCAAACAGGTGCTGGGGTCTGAAGGATGCCTGCCAGGCGACATATTCTTCATAGGCTTTATAATCGATTGTAAGGTCTTTTCTGAAGGGAGTAAGCAGAAGGGTATAAACCCCGGCAAACCCGTCATAGTGTGTCATAACATACACCCCCAACATATATATAGTGTATTATATACTATAATTATTAAAAAATCAATACTCAATATTATCTGATTGGGTATGCAAAAAAATCGCGGGTGAAAAGACGGAGAAAAAAAGCAGGAACCGCCGCCTCGGTTCTTGATTTTATGAAGGATATATTATACAATATTTGTATATTTCATTACTGCGGAGGAACCGATATGTACAGAAAAATCGAAAACGAATTTCTCACCTGTGAAATCAACGATATGGGTGCCGAGCTCCACTCACTCAAATCAAAAGAAAACGGCAAGGAGTATATATGGGAGGGCAACCCCGACATATGGTACGGCCAGAGCCCGGTTCTTTTTCCCGTAATAGGCCAGCTCAATTCCGACACATATTATTACGAGGGCAGAGCCTATCACCTGCCTAAGCACGGCTTTGCAAGAAAGATGGAGTTCACCTGTGAAAAATGCGAGGGCGCCAAAGCAACTTTCACCCTTGAGCCGACTGCCGCCACGCTCGAAATGTACCCGTTTGAATTCCTTCTCAGAGTGGATTTTGAGCTTGATGGCAGAGCGCTTATAAACACCCTCTCTGTTGAAAACCGCTCTGGTAAAACCATGTATTTCTCAATCGGCGCTCATCCCGCTTTCGCCTGCAAACCCGGCGATATAATTGAGTTTGAAGAGCCGGAGACGATATTCACGGAAAGAATAGACAAAACCAATATGCTCATAGACGCGAAATTCCCCTGCCTCGAAAACGAGAAAGAGATAGTAATAACAAAAGAAATATTTGAGCCGGACGCCCTCATCCTTTCCGGAATGAAATCAAAGAAGCTGCGTATAAAAGGTGAAAACGAGGTAGAGTTCACCTTCGGCGACTGCCCGGTGCTCGGAATATGGGCAAAGCCCGGCGCTCCCTATGTGTGCATTGAGCCGTGGTACGGCATTAACGACAGCCACGAGGTAAAAAAAGACATCTCCGAAAAAAGAGAAATCCGCTCTCTCGAAGCAGGCAAAACGTTTGCCTTTTCGTGGAAAGCGGAAGTTATCGGATAAAGCAAAAGAATCAATAAACCACATTTACGGGCCTGCCGTCTGCGTAGGCCCTTAAATTCTGCCTGCATATCTCCATAAGCCTTGCTCTGGTCTCAAAGCCCGCCCAGGCGATATGCGGCGTGATTGAGCAGTTGTCAAGTGAGCAGAGCGGGTTATCCTTTTCGGGTGGCTCTTTCCTCATAACATCGAGGCCCGCCGCGGCGATAACGCCGTTTTTCAGTGCCTGCGCAAGGGCCTGCTCATCAACCACGGGCCCCCTGGATGTGTTTATGAACATCGCGGTCTTCTTCATCTTACCGAGGAAGTCGGCGTTTACCATATCCGTGGTTTCCGGTGTCAGCGGTGTGTGAACAGTCACAAAATCCGAATTGCGAAGCAGAGTATCCGCGTCGGTGAATTCCACCCCTTCTGTTTCGCGGGGATGATTTGTGACAGCAAGCACCTTCATGCCGAAGGCGTTGGCGATTTTTGCCACGGCCTTGCCGATTTTGCCGAAGCCTATAATACCGAGTGTTTTGCCGTCAAGCTCACGGATTGGAGCCACCTGGTAGGAAAAATCCGGGTTTGCCGCCCATTCGCCCCTGTGAACGGAGGCTGAGTGCTCGGCAACGCGGTTTGTATAGCCTATGATATGGGCAAAAACATTCTGAGCCACAGCCATGGTGCTGTAGGTGGGAATATTGGTAACGGGTATGCCTCTCTCCCTGCAATACTCCCAGTCCACTACATTGAAGCCGGTGCTCAGCAGCCCCACGTATTTAAGCTCCGGCAGCTTTGAAAGCGTTTCACGGGTGAGCGGGGTTTTATTTGTGAATATGATATCGTGCCCTGCGCATCTCTCGTCTATGAGGTCGGCGCTCGTGCGGTCATATACTGTATATTCGCCGAATGAGCCGAGCCAGTCCCACGAAAGGTCGCCCGGGTTTTCAGCAAAGCCGTCAAGAATCACTATTTTCATTCATATCACCTCTTGTGTTAAAGTATATACTCTCACGATGAAAAATACAAGGATTATTAAAAAAGAGAGTAATTGTGAATAACATATTGATAATTTATATATTTTATTATATAATATATAATTGAGTGTGAATATCACAAATTTCTCCGGAAGGCGGAAACGGCTTGAGCAAAAGCAAACAGCGAAAAAAATCCCTGTTTTTCGCAGGGCTCATACTGGTTCTCACCGCCCTGCTGATTGAGGCGCTGATTATTTCTCTGCGCTTCGACTGGCTTTGGTCATGGTACGCGGATCTTCGCAAAATACTCATTGACCTTGAGAACCGCATAACCGGTCTTGACCGCAGCTTTGAGTTTATTCTCGCGATTATGCTGCTGTTTATAATCAAGGCCTTTTTCCCCATTTACACCACCTCAACCGTCTGCCTTATCACAGGTATCGTTTTCCCGATTTACGCCGCCATACCGATAAATATGCTTGGCATCGCTCTGCAGTTTACCATCAAATATTTCTGGGGTCAGCACTTCGGCGCGGGCTACGCCTGGAAGCTGCTGAGAAAAAACGATGCGCTGCGCAGCGCTATCCAGTCCGGAGGCAAAGGCAACCCGGCTGTGCTCTTTGCCATAAGAGTGATACCCGCCATACCTTTAAACATCGTTTCATCGGTTTACGGCTCCTTCAGCTTCGGCTATGCCAAATTCATCATCATTTCACTTCTCGGATTTCTGCCCAAGCTGATTTCATTTACAGTAGCCGGTACAAATATGTTTGACCCGCTTTCAATAGGCTTCCTGCTGCCGGTTATGATAATCTGCCTGCTCAGCGGCATCACCTTCCTGAGCGCAAACGGAGTGTGGAACCTCGTTGATAAATTTGTCAAATACTATGACCGCCGCTCTAAGGCTCACGAAGAAAAAAAGCACCACACAGAAGAGCACAAACACGCTCTGGACGTAAAAAAAGAAGATAAAATCAACGGTATAAAAGCCGATAACACAGAAAGACAGGAGAATTGATATGATCAACAATGCCGCTTTAAGAGAAAACATATCATCCGGAAAATACGATGACAGACTCGCAGTGCTCTACAAAAAAGAAGAGATTGAATTTCAGAAGGAAAGATACATAAGAGTATCAAAAACCTTTGACGAAATATTCGGTGCCGGCAGGGATGTTGAGGTGTTTTCGGCCCCCGGCAGAACCGAAGTAGGCGGTAACCACACAGACCACAATCACGGCAAGGTGCTTGCGGCAGGCGTGGATCTTGACGCGATTGCCGTTGCCTCAAAAAATGATGAGGGCATAGTCAGAGTAAAGAGCGAAGGCTATGATATGGATACAATTAATCTTGACTGCCTTGTGCCTCAGGGCAGTGAAACGGGTCACTCCCCCGCTCTTGTCAGAGGAGTATGCGCCGCTTTCAAAGAGAGGGGCTACAACGTGGGCGGGTTTGACGCCGCGACTGCCTCTTCGGTGCTTTCAGGCTCCGGGCTTTCATCATCGGCAGCTTTTGAAGTGCTTATCGGCACTATGCTCAACTATCTTTACAATGACGGCAAGGTTGACGCCGTTGAAATAGCTCAGATTGCCCAGTATGCGGAGAACGTGTTTTTCGGCAAGCCCTGCGGACTTATGGACCAGACTGCCTGCTCGGTGGGAGGCTTTGTCAAAATAGATTTCCGCGACCCGGCAGCTCCGGTAATCAATATGGTTGACTTTGATTTTGCGTCCTGCGGCCATTCGCTGTGCATTATAGATTCCGGCGCCGATCACGCAGACCTGACCGATGACTACGCTGCCGTAAGAGGAGAAATGGAGCAAGCAGCCGGTGTATTCGGCAAAAAGGTGCTCAGAGATGTTGACAGAGCCGAATTTGAGGCAAACATAGCAAAAGTGCGCAGTGCCGTAAACGACAGAGCCGTGCTCAGAGCAAAGCATTTCTTCAACGAAAACGAACGCGTTGACGGCGAGGTTGCCGCTCTTGAAAGCGGAGACTTTGAAGCATTCAAAGCGCTTGTCATAGACAGCGGTTTCTCATCATATATGTATAACCAGAATGTGTTCACCTGCAAATATCCCACATCACAGGCCGTTTCCGTGGCTCTCGCCATGTGCCACGACCTGCTCAAAGGCAAGGGCGCCTGGAGAGTACACGGCGGCGGATTTGCCGGCACAATACAGGCGTTTGTACCAAACGATATTCTACCCGATTTCAAAAAAGCAATATGCTCCGTATTCGGTGAAAAATCCTGCTATGTGCTGAGCATCAGGCCCGTAGGCGGAGTAAGAGTAATAGGTGAATAATATGAAATATACCGAGGTGCGTGAGCTTCTTGAGGCTCTTTGCGGCAAAGGCGGAGTTTCGGGAAATGAAGATGACGCCGCCGCGTTTGCCTGCGGCCTCCTCTCAAAGTATATGCCTGCCTCAACCGACGCTCTCGGGAGCGTAACGGGCAGAAAGGGCGAGGGAAGCGGAATAATACTCGACGCTCATATTGACCGCATAGGTATGATTGTGACGGCTGTAAAGGATGACGGCTTCATTAAAGTCGCAAAGGTAGGCGGCACCGACAGCAGAGTGATTACCGGGGCAAAGGTCACAATACACGGCAAAGAGGATTTATTCGGCATTGTCACATCCACCCCTCCCCACCTTGCAAAGAAAGACAGTGACGCCAAGGCTCCTTCATTTGATGAGATTTTTATTGACACGGGTCTCGGCAAAAAAGCAAAGGATATTGTTTCCCCGGGCGACAGGATTACCTTAAACGGCAGTTTTCTCAGCCTGCTGGGCAGCCGCATTGCCTCCCCCTGCGTTGATGACAGGGCCGGTGTAGCGGCAATTCTCAGATGTCTTCAGCTTCTTGAAGGTAAAAGCACCTGCCCCATTGAGGTCATTTTCTCCGCACAGGAGGAAACAGGCGGCAGCGGGGCCGAAGCGGGGGTTTATAACTTCGCGTCCGGCACGGCAATAGCTGTTGATGTAACCTTCGCGAGCGCACCGGGCGTGAGCAGTGAGAAATACGGCTCACTCGGTGACGGCGCCCTCGTAGGCATTGCCCCCTCGCTTGACTACAATATGAGCAAAGAACTTCTTGCCCTTGCTCACAAGCACGGAATCAGTGCGAAGCCCGAGGTTATGGGCGGCAGGACAGGCACAAACTGCGATGAAATCCAGACTCTCAGAGGCGGCATAAAAACCGCGCTTATATCAATACCCATAAGAAATATGCACACCTGCGTTGAGGTGTGCGAGCTTGCGGATATTGAAGCGGCGGCGGAGCTGATGGCGCAGTACATTCTCGAAAGGAGCGGAGAAAATGCTTGAACTTGTAAAAGAGCTCTGCTCTCTGCCCGGCATTTCCGGGCGCGAGGATAAGGTGAGAGAGTATATAATCTCAAAAATTGACGGCTTCTGTGAATACAGCACAGATAATCTCGGCAATCTCATAGCTTTCAAAAAAGGGAAAATGCCGGCGAAAAACAAGGTACTTATAGACTCGCATATGGACGAGGTGGGCTTCATAGTAACAGGCATCACCTCTGAAGGTCTGCTGAAATTCGCCAATGTCGGCGGAATTGATACGGGCGTTTTTCTCGGCAGGAATGTCACGGTAGGCGAAAAAGGCATACCGGGCGTTGTGGGCTTAGTGCCGGTTCATCTTGTTGACAAAGACAAGGAAGACTGCATCCCGCCAAAGGATGAGCTGTATATCGACATCGGAGCAAAAGACAGAGACGAAGCCCTTGAGCACGTTTCACCGGGTGATGAGGTCTGCTTTGAGAGTGATTTCCGTGAGTTCGGCAGCGGCTTCATCTGCTCCAAGGCAATAGATAACAGAGCCGGCTGCGCGATAATGATTGACCTTATACGCAGCGAGCTTGACTATGACTGCTGTTTCAGCTTCAGTGTGCAGGAGGAAATCGGCACTCGCGGCGCTCAGGCGAGCGCATTCAGCATAAACCCCGATTACGCAATAATCACAGAGACCACGACAGCCGCGGATTTAAGCGGGGTTGAGGGCGAAGAAAGAGTATGCGTTTGCGGCGAAGGGCCTGCCGTTTCATTTATGGACAGAGCCACGGTTTATAATAAAGACCTCTACCGCAGAGCGCTTGAAATCGCACGGGAAAAGGGCATTAAGGCGCAGACCAAAACGAGAGTTGCGGGCGGGAATGACGCCGGAGCAATTCACAAAAGCAGAGGCGGAGTAAAGGTGCTCACGCTCTCGGTGCCCACCAGATACCTTCACTCCCCCGGCTGTGTCTGCAGATATGATGATATAGAAAGCACCCGCGATCTTGTGAAGGAAATGGCGGCGGAATTTGCGGTATGCTGAAAATGTGTGAAAGCACGGGTGAGCTTGAGTTTCTGCCTGCGGACCCGTTTTGCGCAAAGATAACCGCTTTTGCAAAAGCTTACGGCTGCCGGGAAAATTTTGCGCTGTTTTACCGCCAGGATGACCGCGCGGCTCTCAGCTCGGTTTACGGCAGCGTAACTCTTTACTGCGGTGAAAATGCCGATTATGAAGAAATCAGAAGTTTTCTTCCGTTTCTCGGAATCAGGAGCCTGCAGGCGGATGAAAAAACTTTTGATAAACTGGGTATAAACAAGAAAAAATCATCCTTTATAGTTAAATATACCGGCGGCACGGCTGTAAAGCCAAAACACTTTACAGACGTGTTTGACGGAAAAGAAGCTTATAATATGCTTGTTTCCGGCGGATTTGAGATGGGAACATACAATGAATTCTGCGAGAGCATCTGCGCGCGCCTCAGGTGCGGGGCGGCGGCTTTCGGCGGGATAAAAGAAAAGGAGCTTGAAGCCTGCGCATTTCGCCTGTTTGACGGCGACAAAAGCGCGCTGCTCGGCGCGGTAACAACCGCCGCCGGATACCGCGGCAGAGGGCTCGCTTCCTCTCTGGTGCCTTATATGGCAAATATGACAAAGGATTCTTTCCTTTTCTGCAGGGAGGATTCACTGCTTGATTTTTATAAAAACTGCGGCTTTACCCTTTGGGGCAGATGGGCAGAAAATGACGAGGTGATATTATGAGCGGAATATATCTGCTGATAGCGCTGACAATTGTTTTCGGCGCATCCTGCATACTCCTGCGGCGCAGGAATAAATCCTTTGAAGGTATGATATGCAAGTTTATGGCTTCATTCGGATTTATATCAATATCGGTGCTTGGCAATTATATCGACGGCAACAACGCGCGATATTTCAGCCTTATCTGCATTGCTCTGATGTTTGGTTTCTGCGGAGATGTTTTCCTCGGAATCAAAGAAATAGCCCCCGGTTTCAAGAAAAAACTGATACCCATCGGCACGGGGTATTTCCTTATCGGTCACATATTCCAGGTACTCGCTTTTATGTTCCTCTACGGGATGAACTGGTTCACACTGGTTTTCTTTGCCTTGGGCATTGCACTCGCGTTTCTGATTATCAAAGCTCTTAAAATGCAGCTCAAGGGAGCATTCGCCGGCCTGCTGTGCGTATATTACGGCATGCTCGTGTGGAAAATAGCTTTTGCGGCAACGCTTGTAATTAAAGAAGCAATACCTGCAAATATAATGGCGCTTGCCGGAGCGTGCCTTTTCCTGATAAGCGACACCTGCCTCGGCATACTGTATTTCACACCCGTAAAAAGCAAAAACCTTTTTGTTACAGCAGAGCTTTCAACCTATTATCCGGCTCAGATTCTGCTCGCAATGAGCGTTGCTTTCAGATAAAACAATCAATAATTCAAACAGCTCACCGGGCGGTGGGCTGTTTTTTCGGTCTGCTGAAACGGGCATAAAATATAAATGAAAAGGCGCGGGTCAATGACCCGCGCTTTTTAAGATAATAATCAGTTTTTTACCGGCGTCAATCAGTCATTTACAAACTTGAAGCTGTAAATCGCGCCTTCTTCTATGGGCAGCTTTGTAATATCTTTCTTTGTGGCTTTGCCGTTTATGTAGCAAACCCATTTGCCACCCGAAAGATCCTTATAGCTGTTTACCATTATGTTGCCGTATTCATTCATAAAAGCAAGCGCCTTCTCTTTAAGAGCCTGCTCAAGATTATTGGCTGAGCAGTAAATCTCATATGAACCGGCAATCTTATCTGAGCCGTCAGGATTCTTCTGGTAAGGGTCAACAACCTCATAGATAAAATGAGTGGTTGAATTTTCAATGTCTCCGTATTTTGTGCGAAGGCGTGTGGGGTCCTCAGTGACAACCGTGTTGGTATCAACCTCCTGAGAGTCCTTGCCGATTTTGCCCGCGCAGGCGGTAAACAAAGTAACGAAGCAGGCGATAATCAATAAGAATGCAATAATTTTTTTCATAAAGCACCTCGGATTGCAAGATTTGAGGGCAAAAGCCCTTAACACCGATTATATTATCATATTACAAGGCGGATTTCAAGTGTGCTTTTTATGCGCCTGTCAGACAAAAATCTTGGCTCGCAGGGTTTTTAAGCCCTGCGAGCCAATTAGATTTATCAGTCGATTATTGCGGGGTTATAAGGCGAATCATTCATCCTCCTGCTGATTGTTGACAGGAGTCAGCCAGCTGCTGTTAATCGGAGCACTCTGATCGATTGTGCCGTCGATATTGTTAACATTCTGGTAGGAGTAATGCGCCTTAACCTTGCTTATGTCGTTGCCGTTGATTTCACCGTTGCCGTCAGCGTCAGCTGCTGCCTTGGTGAATACCGGGAGCTCATTCTCATAAGCCTGGCCCTGTGCAAGTATGGAATCGATGAAGGCCTTATCAAGACCGTCGATACGGGTATCGCCGTTCACGTCACCCTTGATTACGCAGTAGTACTCAATTCTGATACCGTTGCCTATCTTACCTATAAGTTCAGAGCCTGTACCGAAGCCTCTGCCGGAGTACTGATAGTCTACATAGTTACCAAGGCTTTCGTTGAGGGTGTAGCCGGTAGGAACAAATGTGCCGTTTGACTTATAATCTTCGGTAAGACCTGCGCCCTCTTCGAAGCCTATAAGGAGACCGAGTGTTCTGATATCACCGGGAATCTCGAACGGAACTTTCTCGATGTTGCCGGTATAGTCAGTGCTCATAAGGAGGTCGGGTTTGGTGCCGGGATAGAACTGAAGAGCATTGATAACATTTTCAAGGTTGTCTGTCTGCTCATCAACATAGTTCTGATAATCGGAGTCATAGGATGTGTAGAAGTTATTGTAAAGATCCTGTGAAACCTGAAGCTCAGCAAGCAGGTTGAGAAGTGTCTCTTCGGTGTAGCCGTTATCGGTGTTCTTTGCGTGGTTGCTTGAGTCAAGACCTATCTCACTGTCAAGAATTTCCTGAGCCATTGCCATAAAGCTCTCAAGTCTGGTCCAGTCAGCAGCTCCGGTGAACTTAGTCAGTCTGTTATAAGTGGTAATAACATTCTGATATGCTTCGGAAATAAGTGACTGTGAACCGTTGGTTCCGCCGCCGGTCATGTAAGCCTTAAGAGATACTGCATAGTCATAAGCTTTCTGGAACTCTGTGAATGATGCCTTGGAGTATGCGCTCTCAAGGAGACCTGTAACCTCATTGTAAGCCTTGTTTCTGCCGAGGCTCTGGCTTACGGGGTAATAAGCGCCGGAAGTGTAGTTGATTGCCCAGTCAAGTGAATTGTAGTTGTAAGCTGAGGACATCTGCTGCTCAGCGCCGTCGGCTCTCCAGGAGATGTTATCAAAGTGTTTCGCAACACCGTCGTCAAGGTCTTTGATCTTGGTGTAGAACTCGATATAGCTCTCGTGCTGATCGTTTCTTGCCTTCTGGAAGTCGGTAAGCTTCTGATCTTCTTTGATAACTGTACCTGTAGCTCTTGTCTGGCTGGGAATGTAGGAGTAGCTTGAACCATCTTCAAACACGCCGATGTTAGCTGCGGTGCCTATGCCGGATGAACCGAAATTGGAGGTGGTGAAGAGCGCGAACGCTTTTCTTTCGATGGTTTCATCCATGTCATAGATAAGACCCCATGCCTGGCACTTAGTCTTGATTGTATTCTTTTCGTCGTTTGTAAGTGTTGCAAAGGTCTTTGCTCCGGAAGCGTAGTTGCCGTTAGGATCCTTTGTGCAGTCGAAGTTTGCGGTGTTAAGCGCAAGTCTTACGATTTGCTCTGTGTCAGGTGCGCTGAACGCAACATTGTGGTTGCCTTCTTCGCCTGTCTCTTCGTCAATGGTAACCTCGTTTGCGTACTCCATAGCATATTTTACAAATATACTGCCGTTTGCGTTGTTGGGGTTGCCGTAGCTGGTCTGGAGTGTATCGTTCTTGAGATAATCCTTATCCGTGACCGTGCTGGTGCCGAAGAACGGATACGCGGTCTTCTTATCAGGCTGTGAGGGGAAGCCGTCATAGTTTTCAGCTTCAGAATCGGTGACAATCGTGCCGTCGCCGTTTGCGTCATAAAGGTTCTTGTTTCTGAGCTGAAGTCTGATGTAGTACATGAACCAGTCTGCGTATGCAGAGCCGAGCTCATCCACAGCGGCCTTGTAGCCGTCTATGAATTCCTGGGCATCCTCAATGGCGTTGTTACGTCTGTTGAGGTAGGCAATCTTGTTGGTGGTGTAGTCCTCTCTTGCGTAAAGGATGTAGCCGTCACCGTAGGTTACCTTACCCATATTGTTGGCATCTCTTGTGGTGGTGGAAGCTTTTCTGAAGTTTGTGTACTGATACTCAGTCTGATAAACGTTGCCGTCTCTGATGTCGGGAATCTCCGTAAGAGTAGCAGTGTTGGTCTTATAGTCAAGCTTCTGGAGAACCGAATATATGGTTCTGCCGTTTACACGCTTGGAGCTTACATAGCACTCTGTGCCCTTCACGGTGAGATCGCCGGTGTCAACAAGAGACTTGAGATAAGCGCTCGCGTGCTCCGCCGCCTTGTTGGCGTCGCTGAGCTTGCCGTAGGTCTCGGGGAAGGTTACATAGTAGGTTGTGGTGCTGCCGTTGAAGTCGGAGTGGCTGAAATCATCAAGGCCGATATCGTTGGCGATTGCCTTTGCCTTGGTGGATGAATCATAACCGACATCGCCGGAAAATACAACAGTGTTGATATCGAGCTCATAAGAGTCGAT
Source organism: Clostridiaceae bacterium (assembly GCA_016282855.1). GTDB lineage: Bacteria > Bacillota > Clostridia > Oscillospirales > Acutalibacteraceae > CAG-177. Next base: position 18,489 of record JAEELT010000064.1, read on the forward strand.
GTAATCCTGAAGATCCTGAAGGGTGACAGCGTATGTGCCGTTGTTGTTCTTAAGACCGGCATCGCTGAGATAGTCGTGAGTCGTGGCTTCGTTCAGGTCTCTGTATTCCGCTTTCTTCACGGGGTCAAGCACCAGCTGCATGATAATGGGAAGGGCAGTTGAAAGCAGAGGCTTGCCGTAAACATTAAGATAATATACGAAATATCTGAGGAAGCTGCCGAGTGTTGCCTTGCTGCCGAGGAAGGATTCGAGAGTGGTGAGCGATGTGGCTGTGGTGAATACCTTTCTGTTGTTGGCTATTGTCTCACTCAGGCCGCCGGGAAGGACTGCGTTGCCGCCCAGGAGGGTGCCGAGAATACGGTCAAGAAGGTTGATTATAACCTTGATGGGTGAGTTCACAGCAAGCTCGCCGGTGGGGTTGATTGAGAGCAGCTCAATTATCTGCTGAAGGTTGATGCCGGGCATTGTTCTGCCGCAAAGGCTGTCAGCAAGCCAGTAGTTGAAGATTGCGCTCGAACCGCCGTTGCCCACCCACTGGGGAAGCCAGCTCATCGGGATAAGCTGGAAGAGTGTATCATCTATAAGAGGATATATAATAGCTCTCATTGCTTCGGGGGTGTTGGTGCACTTATTATAAGTACCTTTATTCTGGAAGGTATGTGCAGAAGCAAACTGGGTAAGGAACTGATTGAACCTTGCCTGCCATGTGCCGGCAACAGAAGCGCCGCTTGCGGTGGTGAGGTCGGCAAACTGAGTGCCGTTGAACACACCGGTGAACAAAGGCATATACTTCTTGGCGCCCCAGAAAACAAACTCTGCAAGGTAGGTTTCAAAGTTGGTGTCTGTCTCAGGCCAGAAGCCGAGCACATCGCCGAAGCCGAATGCACCGTTAAGGAAGAACGCGCCGAGAGATGCGCCGATATCGGCAGCAGCTCTGGGGAACAAAACTTCCTGGCTGTAAGAGCCCTTGGTTATGGTGAAGGGTTCGGTGTAAGCGAGAGGAGTGATATTCTCGTTGGTGCCGAGAGGCTGATAGGTTTCGTGAAGCTCGTTGATATAGTGATAAGCATCAAGGCGGTCGAAGTAGTTATTCTGAGGAAGGTACTTCGCAGCAAGTGAAGCAAGAGCATAAGCGCCGACCTCGGGAATCGTGTCAGCCCACTCGGGGAAGTAGCAGCCGTCGATGAACATATTGAGAACAACCTTGAGGATGTCTGCCCATACAGCGGCCTCGGGAACGATGTACGCCTCTCTGATGAAGGTGGGATTACGATAAGTTGTGGGATCGGAAGAGTTGCTGATGTTAACTGCCGTGAAGTCGGAAAGATACTCGCAGTAGGTCTTGTCATCGGGATCGGGATAATAAATCTCTTCGCCCTCGAAGGTGGTGTAAATCGGAACATCCGCAACATCTTCGCCGTTTATGTTGAGATCTATCGTCTTCTTTGCGGTGAGCTCCTCAAGCGGGTGAATAAGACCGTCGGGATACTCAATACCGAGAGCAGGAACGAGCGAAGGAAGAAGACGCAGAACGTCTCTGAGAAGCTGAACAAAGTTATCGGTAATGTGAATACCGGTGTACTTGACCTGAACGAAGGTCGCAAGTCCTCCCTCTTCGAAGAACCACTTGAGCAGCTTCTTGATTTTGGGCACGGGGTATGAGGTGGAGCCGGGCTCTTCTTCCCAGTTGATTGCTGGAGCGCCGTTCTGGGTGCAGAGGCTTTCAATAGCGCCGGTAACGAGACCGAACATCATATCGGTCATCATATTGGGGTCACCCATACCGTCGGAATCATCAATATCAAGAAGGTCTATGAGAAGATCATAAAGCTTGTCCTTGAGGAAGCCGCTCAGAAGAGCGTTCAGGGCGTTGTTGACAAGCTGATAGAAGTTCATGGTGTAGCTCTGCGGGCCTCTGCCGTCATCACGGTCGGCCGTGATACTTATGTCTGTGAGGCTCGCTCCGCCGGGATAGTTGCCTATAGCGGGCAGGAACGCGTCAAAGTTGGCACCGAGGATACTTCTGCCGCCGTCTTCGGGTGACTCGCCCGTGCCGGTGACGAGAGCCATGTTGACGAGATCCTGAACCATGCCGTCAAATGTCTTGCCGGAGGGAGCAGTGTCTGCATCCTTGTTAAGAAGCATGGGGTAAAGAAGGTTTTTGATGAAGGTCGGAGGATCGGTAAAAAGAGGCAGGATCTTATCGGGAAGCATGCTGGGAACATCCAGAGTATAAAGAGTGGGCTTAAGACCGATAATGTTAATCTTGAGAGCTATTTTGAGATTAAGGGTACCGAGACCGAGCTTCTCAAAGATGCCTCTGTTATCCGACAGGAACTGAAGGAGAATAGAAAGAACCTGCATGTCGGAGTTGGGGTTTGATGTGGGAGCTTTTCCTCCGCAGCCGCCGTCGGCGGGAACACCGCGGCAGATTCTTGAAGCACTGTTCTGGGGACCGAGCGCGGTAACTGTAATACTGCCTACGTCGCCCTTGTCGGATGCATTGGCAACGTTTTCATAAAGACCGCTTACATTTGTACCGGCAACCTGAGCATCGAGTATCTTTGCCAAATTGTCGCCGACGGGCTCATTGAGACCCGTAATCGCATTATACAAAGTCCATAACAGCTCATCAACGCTCGTAATATAAGCAGTCAAATAAGCTTTAATGGTGATAAATCCGGCTACCTTTTCGTCAGCGACCTGCTCATGCTCAAATTTAATCGCCGCGTCATAAAGCAGACCGTCAAGCATATCAAGGAGCCATGTGGCACCCTCTTCTGCCGTAAACTCGTACTTCTGAACACTGTTGAAGTACCTTGTGGGGTCTTCGCCGTAGGTTGTGTAATCTTCTGCCGCCAGCCTCGCAAAGCCCTGCGAGGTGAAAACGGTAACAATCATGATTACAGCAAGCACCAGAGCGAGAACTCTTTTTGCCTTTGTCATAGTCTGTTACACCTCCGTGTGATTTAAAGGACGCCTTTATACGGGCGCCGTTTATGGTTTACGATTTATTTATAAAGAGGCGTTGTTGCGCCGGGCATATCGATTTTTAAACAATTTGAAAATGTTTTGTGAATAAACTGTTAATTCATCGGCTTTTTGTTCAGCTTTCACACACATTGTTTGCTTCTGATGTGCATTTTGCATAAACATTTTAAGCTCAGGCTTGCAATTCGTTCGGAGCCGCCGCGGCAGAGAAGCCGCCTTTTCACACGGATAATCCTGCATAAACGGCAGGCTATTTACCGGCAAGTCCGCCGCAAAACATAAGCGCCCGGGCAGGTAATCTCCGGCCGCGGGCGCTAATAATCTGTGTATTCTGTTTATCAGTAGATTGTGCTGTTAGGCCAATCTTTATAATATTCATAATATTCATCATAAGTCATTTCGACGATATCCTTATTTTTGTAAATCAGGCATCTTGTTTCGTCATCGGAATCAACAAGTTTGTTCTGGTCATAGTCGCCGTAACCCTTGACAGTTTCATAATATTTTTCTGTAAAGAAATATAAATATTTCATCATATAGTCGGATTTGCCGTTTTTCTTGAAATAGATTATACGGTATTCCATATGATCGCCGTATTCGAGCTTCATGGAAAGGCGCACATTATCCTCAGTTTTGCCCTCGCCCTCTTCGAAAGCTTCTCTGACTGACATTATCTCAGCTTCCTGCTTTGAAGCGGCCTCACTCTGCGCGCTCATAGACTCCGCCTGCGCGCTTGCGAACTCCTCCTCATCAAAATAAATCTTCTTCTGGCAGCCGGCAAAAACGCCCGCGGCAACAAGGACCAGAAGCAAAACGCTTAAAGCTTTTTTCATATCGGTTCACCTCTTGATAAAATAGTGCCACAGTCGGCGGCAAATGTCAATAATCATAGTTTAACTGTTTGTAAACAGTTTTAATGAGCTGATTAACCCTTGTTCAGGCGTCAACCGTGAAGGAAGACACATAATCCTCTATGTATTCCTCCCACTCGGCGGCATACATTTCTTTGATGCAGGTGCCGCGGTATGATGAATAAAGCCCGTCGCCAAGGTCAGTCAGGCTCTCTTTGCGCACGGCAAACACACAGTCGTCATATTCGAGCACCGAAACCTGCCCCGCCTCCATCATATCAACGCTTTCAAAGAAGCCGTCGGGGTAGCCCTCGGAATCCTTTTCAAGCACCATAATATCAGAAGCAACATAGCCGGCGTCCGCGCAAGCGGTGGTAAAGCCGTCGCTGTCATTGCCGGACGCGGAAGCTATGCCCGCAAACACACTCACAAGATCCATACGCTCCTGCTCTGTCAGCCTTCTTCCGGACTCATCTCCGGTGAAATAAGCGCAGATATTACGGAAAGAAATATAATTAGAATAAAAGTATGATTTTATAAGACCCTCGGCGGATTCATCTGCCGTGCCTTTGTCATAAAGATGGTCAAATATAGCGTCCTTGTATGCCTCACAGGTAAAAATCTTTGTGAGTGTGCTCTTGCTGACACCGATCTTCTTGTAGTGTGTCTCGCCGCGGAGCCAGAAATTGTTGACGTTATCGGCGATTGACACCTTTTCGGGCACGGTGAGCGAAAGCCCCTGCTCGGCAAAGCAGCTGTTGAAAGCCACATAACGCACGCACTGCTCCCGCGCTGCTTCCTTTGCCTCCCCTGCCGAGAAATCCTGCGAAAGGCCGTAATCCGCGGGGCGCTGCTCCACTTTATCGAGATAATAATTGAATATTTCCTCATCCACAGCCGCCCCGGAAACCGTGAGGGCGGTTTTTTTGCGGTCAAACACGCAGCCGGTGAAAGCAAGAGAAACAAGCACTGCCGCAAGAAGCAGCGAAACAGTTTTTTTCATATTATATAATCACTTCCTTAATTCCGCGCCCGGTCAGCCCCCGCCTGCACCTTGCGGTTCATAAGCTCCGTCAGGATAATTATTACAACCGTGAACGCAAGCGAAAGATATGGCAGATAAGCTATTGAAAGCCGCTCGGCAAGCTTGCCGAATACGGGCGGTGAAATAAACATGCCGAGATAAGCGCTCGCCATCTGCACGCCGATTACGGACTGAGAGTTCTCTCTGCCGAAATTATCCGGTGTGGCGTGAACGAGAGAGGGGTAAACCGGAGCGCAGCCGAGCCCGAGAGCCACAAAGCCGACAAGGGCGGGTATATAGGAGCGTGAGGGTATAATAATCAGCAGTGACGAGGCAAAAGCCGTTATCATACCGTATCTGATAAGAAGCTTGTCGGTAAATCTGTCTGCGATTATTCCGCAAACGGCTCTGCCCGCCATCATTCCTATATAGAACAGCGAGCCGAAGAACGCCGCGGTGCGCGGCTCAAGCCTGTAAACTTCGGAAAAATAGCTGCTCGCCCACACTATTGGGAACTGCTCCACGGCACAGTAAAGAGCAAAAGCCGAGAAAAGCAGCAGCGCCCCGGGCAGCCTGATTACCTGAACAAATGTAAGCTTCTTCTTTTCTGCGCTGCCGGTGTCTGCGCGGCTTTCGTGCTTTTTCCACAGGGGTATTGAGGCAATGAGTATCGCCGCGAGCACAAACTGAATAAGCGAAACGCTTCTGTATCCGCCTCTCCAGCCCCACTGCGAAGCTATTGAGGCGCCCATAATATAAGGGCTTATCACGGCGCCGAGCCCCCAGCTGAAATGGAGCCAGCTCATATGCCTCGACGAGAGATGGAGAGCAACGTAATTATTGAGGCAGGCGTCAATCGCGCCCGCTCCGAAGCCGTAAGGCACCGCTATGGCGCAGAGCATCCAAAACCTGCCGGCAAACGAAAAGCCGAGCATTGACACAGCCGTAAGCAACACGCTGAAAGCCGTTACCCTGCCGGTGCCGAGCTTCCTGATAAGGCTGTCTGACATAAGCGCCGATATGATGGTCGCGAGAAATATAATGGATGTAATAATCGCGGCGGCGGAGAGAGGCGCCTGCAAATCCACGCGCATAACCGGCCAGCCGGACCCGAGAAGAGAGTCCGGCAGACCGAGACTTATGAAAGCAAGATAAATAAGCGCAACAAGTAAACTCATAATAATCATTACCGCCTGTCAGTGGATAATATTATAACACAAAAAAATATTGCCCGCAACGAAAAACCTGAAGAAAAAACACTTTATTTTTTTCGCAAAATGTATTATGATATAGGATGAAAAAGTTTGCGGCGCAATGCCGTTACCCGATAAGATTAAGAAAGGTGCGACCCGATATGCAGAAAATAACGCTTACCATCGGAGGAGAGTTTTACAACATAAATACCGATGACGATCTGGAGTATGCGGCTCAGCTCGGAAAAGAGCTCGACAGAAAAATCCGCGAGCTTATGCAGGCAAGCGGCAGAATATCCGTTACTCAGGCGGCCGTGCTCTCCGCTCTGGAATACATTGATTTATATAAGAAAAGTGAGCGCGACTGCGAAAACCTGCGCACACAGCTTCAGGCATATCTTGAGGACGCCGCAAGAAGCAGGACCGATGCCGAGCTTGCAAAGAGAGAGGCGGCATCGCTCAGAAAAGAGCTTGACGCGATAAACGGCATAAAGTGAGCGCGGAAATCCTTGCCCCTGCGGGCAGTATGCAGGCGCTTATCGCCGCGGTGAGATGCGGGGCGAACGCCGTGTATCTCGGCGGCAAAAGCTTCAACGCGAGGAGAAACGCCGATAATTTCGGCGAAGCCGAGCTGAAAGAAGCCGTTGACTACTGCCACAAAAGAGATGTAAAAGTATATCTTACGCTTAACACCCTTGTTACGGACAGCGAGCTTGAAAAAGCGTATGAGGCAATAAAAGCCGCCGCATCCGCGGGCGCAGACGCCCTGATAACACAGGATATGGGAATTGCGCTGCTTGCAAAAGAAGTGTGCCCGGATATGCCGCTTCACGCCTCAACCCAGATGAGCGTGCAGACAAAATACGGCGTAAATCTTCTTGAAAAGCTCGGCTTCAAAAGAGCAGTGCTGCCCAGAGAGCTGTCAAAAAACGAAATAATCGATATAGCCGAAAACACAAATCTTCCGCTTGAGCATTTTGTTCACGGGGCTCAGTGCATGTGCCTGTCCGGGCAGTGCCTTCTGAGCAGCGTGATTGGCGGAAGAAGCGGCAACAGAGGTCTTTGCGCCCAGCCCTGCCGCCTCCCCTTCGGAGTCAACGGCAAGGGAGGCTACAACCTAAGCCTGAAGGATATGTCGCTTGCAGGAAAAGCAAATGAGCTTGAAAGCATAGGCATATCATCGCTTAAAATAGAGGGCAGAATGAAAAGACCCGAATATGTCGCCGCGGCAGTAAAAGTGTGCAGAAATTCTCTTGACGGCAAAGAGGATAAAGAGCTGACAGCGGCGCTGGGCTCCGTCTTTTCGCGCTCGGGTTTCACCTCAGGATATTATGACGGCAAAACAGGCAAAGAGATGTTCGGAATAAGAACGAAGCAGGACGTTGAAAGCTCCTCATCCGTGCTTAAGTCGCTTGAAAAGCTGTATGAAAAAGAAAGCCCGCGTTTCACTGCCGATATGGAGCTGACAGTAACAGCGCAGCAAGCAAAGCTCACGGTGTCGACACACGGCAAGTCATTCACGGCGTATTCCGGCAGTGTTCCGAGCGCGGCGCTCAGCAGAGAATTAACGCCGCAGGAAGCCCGCGAAAGGCTCGGCAAACTCGGAGGCACGCAGTTCGCTCCGGGCGCTGTCAGATGCGAAATTGAGCCGGGATTATACATTCCCGCCGCCGCAATAAACGCGCTTCGCAGAGATGCGCTGGCCGGTCTTGAAGAAAAAATCGCCGAAAGGCCGGAAAAATCTGTAAAGCCGTTTTCCTTTACAAAGTCATCTTGCAGACATCTCGAGCCGAAGCTGCATATCCGCTATTTTTC
>JAEELT010000065.1 GCA_016282855.1 Clostridiaceae bacterium
CGGCACGAGCTTGCCTTTGTCCTCCCCTTCCCGGAGCGCGGCGCAGCGGGAGAGAATCTCTGTATAAACAGGTGATTTTACGCTGCCGGTCCAGTGGCTCATAAGACCCGAGGTGGACATTCCGCCTACAGAATTGTTACACTCGATAAGCAGAACCTTTGCGCCGAGGCGACCTGCAGTTATTGCGGCGCACGCCCCCGCGGGACCTGAGCCCGCAACTATAACATCGTATTTCCCCTCAATGGGCAGTTTCTTTGCCTTTTCGGTGTAATAATCCATATTATTCTCCCGTTAATCAAATGATTCGTAAAGTGTGTTTACAAGCCTTAAACAGGATCGGTAATAAAATGGAAACTGTCAACAAGAAGCTCGGCACCTTTCTCCGGCTTCAAAACAAGGCAAAGATCCGCAACATCATCAAGGCGCGCGTCAAAGCGGAAAAACTCATTGCGCCGGCTGTACCATTCAAGGGAGTCAGAAGGGCTTTGTGCCCGTATTACGCCGAGAAGCCGGCCACGCTCCCCTCCTGTTCTGACCTCTATATCGGCATTGCCGCCAAGGCAGAAATAATCAAGTGAAAAACCGGTTTTGTCGGCAAGGTTTTTTATTTTCGGATATTGCAGCACGGCTTTTTCGCTGCAGGAAACGCAGAATCCAAACAGGCATTTATTCTCAACCTTTTTTATGTTTACGCCTTTCATATACCACTCGGCTTCAATTCTGTTCCAGTCTGAATCATACTGACCCACTCCGTATTCGGCAATCAGCTGGTCGGTAACAAGCTCACCGTTATCTTTTATGTGAACATAACACAGACCGCTCGAGCGATACATTTCGGTCTGCTCCTTGACTGTAACAGCCTGAAAAATCTGACCGTTCCACTCACAGAAACTGCTGTGATCAATAGTAGAAGCGGTATGTCCGATAAAATGATACGGGCCGTAAACACAGTCTGAAACTGCGTAAAATCCGCCGTAACTCAGATAATACCTTCCGCCGAATTTATTGAGCGAAGCCTTGTCGTCTCCGCAGTGATCAAGTTCGATTTTTCTCGGTGTTTCGGCAAAAGAAATCATATCTTCGCTCATTCGGGCAATAAAGTACCCGCAGCCCTCACCGTAGCACCATTCGGGGCCGCCGAAAACAAGATAGTATTCCCCGTCGTCATCTTTAAAAACAGCCGGGTCGTATTCCCGAGTTGTAGTGACAGTGCCGTCAAGCAACGGCTTGCCGAGAGCATCGCGGAACGGGCCGCACGGGCTTTCGGATACGGCAACACCGATTCTTCTGCTGCCGTCTGAAAAGTAGAAATAGTATTTGCCATTTCTTTCGGCTGCATCAACAGCCCAGCAGCAATCCGAAGGACCCATAAAGAAATCCTCCGGATGAATTACCGATTCAAGAGTCCACTCAACGGCGTCCGGCGATGACCAGACATGCCAGTCATGCATACAAAAGTTACGCGAATCCGGGATAGCGTCGTGAGACGCGTAAAGATACATCTTATCGTCAAATATATGTATATGAGGGTCACAAACGCCCATACCGGGTATAATCGGATTCTTTTTTGAGATTAATTTTTTCATAATACCTCTCCGTCTCTCAGATATAATGTCAGGTGAAACTGATTTTAACATCTTCGTCTTTGACGCACGAAATATGTATATCTTTTTCTTTGATATTGCCGCCCTGAATAACAATATTACAGGCAGGAGTCTCAATATCCAGAAACCGGTCAACAGGCTTGAGAATCTCTGTGTTTTCAAACCTGATATTATTTACCTGCGGAATATTGCTGCCGGGGTACCAGCTGTGCAGGTATCCATCATTATTCCTGTAAATAAGCACAGCCCGTTGCCTGGGATTATCAAGCTTAAGGCCGCGAAAAACTATATTGCGGCAACCGGCGTTGAGTGAAATCTTTTCAGGAGCGTATGCTTTGTGAGTTTTCAGCCAGAAAATACCGTCAAGCTCGCAAAAGTCTTCATCAAAACAGGGCTCTGTTTGCGAAATATATTCTTTATTGTCCGGGCGCATCACCACGCGGTACATACCGCCTTTTGTGAGCACCGCATCGGAATGACGCACTGTCATACCTTGCTTCCATTCACGAGCCGTACCGACAAGAATTCGAATAAAAAGGCCGCTGTCCGCTCCGAAAAGCTCAGTGCAGTTTTCAATCAGACCGTCGGAAACAGTTCCGAAATTGGGATTGGAAACCGAGTAATCAGCGCAGTTAATCGCAATGGCGTCATCGCCGGTGCAAAATTCACTTTCACGCAACACAAAATTCCTGCCGGGTCCGAAATGTACGCCGTCCTTCTTACCCTCTATATGAACATTCTCAATAATCACGTCTTCAAAATCAGAGACCTGTATGCCGTAGTCTTTGGATAAAAGATCATTGATTATTATATGGTTTAACCGAAGGTTTTTAACATAAAGAAAAGATAAATGCCCTCTCAGACCCGTAACGGAATTAAGAGCAGCGCGTACAGAATCGGCACAGTCGTCTGATGAAACTGCGGCGCTCTCAACGCCGTTCACAATTATATGCGCCCCGTCTATTGAAATATTATTATTGAAAGAGCCTGAAAACGCGCCTTCATTTACAAACAGGTTTCCTTCGTTAAGCCTGTTTTCAAGAGGCATACGTCGAAGAATGACTCCGGGTGAAAATAAAAGATGTGTATCCGAAGGCAGACGGATTGAGCCCGAAATATCATAGATACCGGGCTCATTTACAGTTACAGTTTCATATTCATTTACCGCATTCTGAAGAGCCTGCGAGTTTTCCGCGGGACCTGAGCGAGGAGAAAACCCGAATGCAGACGCGTCAGAGCGCTCTTTTTTATGTTTCATCTGTGCTCCTGAGAATAACAAAAAGCAATGTCATTTATAAATATTAAAATGTATACAGGTTACTGTTTATCGGGATTTACTTTCAGGAAATCTCCGAAAGCTTTAACAATATCGGATGCGCTTTCATCAGATACGGTCAGAAGCATAGAGTTTGAAATCTCGTTGCCGCCCTCCCCGTTATAAATAATAAGCGGGGTGAGTATACCTTTGGTGGTGATTGTATCGGGAAGATTATAGCCAATAGCGTCGTTGGTTATGCCCATCACGAGAAGCTGCTTGTCATCATCGCCTGAAGCCTCTCTGACCATGTCCTCGATTGTCCTGTATTTCCAGTCCTTGCCGCTCCAGGACTGCGGTCCGGTCCACTTGGTTTTGCCGTCATAGCCCTCTTTTGAGCCGTAAACACAAGCGGGAGACAATTCACCGGGAACAGTTATGAAGGCCACATCATCGCCAAGCTCAATATATCCGATTTCAGCCATAATACCGTAGCCGCTTTCGGCGGTTGCGGAACGCACGGCATTAAAGCCCATAATACCGGTCGCGGCTCCGACTTCAAGCAAACCGAAATCGCAATCTATCAGAATTTCGGTTGCCTTTATGTTTACAACCGGAGCAACCGCGCGTTTACTGCCGAGCGAATCGATTACAAAATGAGCCAGGGAATAACCTTTTTTGTACATATCCCCGAAGCCGGGCTCACAGCCTTCAAACATCTCGGAGGCTGTTTTTTCGCCGTATCTGCCGACCCATTCATCTCTTGTGAGCGCCTTTGAAGCGGCCCATTCCTCAGCCTTTTTGCCGATTTCAACATCAGCAGTGGATACGCCCGCCTGACTTCCCTGAATAAACAGAAAATCATAGCCGGCATCCTTCATAGCAAGCTTCATATAGTACGGATAGTCGCAGTCTGTCATATGAGTTTCCTGCGCGTTGGCCGACACGGGATGAGCGCCTATGTTGGAAACTATGGTCTTCTTTCCCGTAACAGATTCGAAGATGAAGGATGAAAACCTGTTCTGAGTTTTTGCGCCGCTGTTGAATTTATCTCTCACGCCGTCCGCTTCACCGGTGTTGAAAAATGAAAGGGTGCCATTTTCCATGCCGGCAAACGCCCTGGCGACGGCATCGGATGACTTTTCGACAAGCGTATCGTGCATATCCTTTTCAAGGGTCAGCATATACTGACCGGGTATAAAGCGCTTGAAAAGGTTTACGGCAAGAACACTTATAATTCTCTTCCAGTACATTCCCTGAATATCGAGCCCCGCGTGGCAATGGGTTGCGCTGACAGAGCAGGAAAGTATATCGCCGGGTGTGATACCGCAGCGGCTGAGTTTCTCTTCAATTCCCTTTCTGATATCGCGGCAGGTACGGTTTGTTATGCCAACGCCGTCAACGCTGACCATAATAATAACATCGCTCTTGCCGTTTGAGTTTAAGTCACAGTTGTTGCTCAGCACAAGAACATTTACATTCTGCCCCGAATAAATCTTATCTATTTCGGCCTGATAACCGCCGCCGCTGTGCTTTCTGTCAAGGCAGTAGCCGGCGGGGTCGGGATTACCCTCGGCGTCACAGCGCCATTTTTCGGGAATAATGCTGTTATCGGCAAATCCCGCCTTCCAGCCCGTGCCCCTGACTTTACCATCTGTACCGGGGTAGAAACCATCGCTCTCCCCGACTTTATAATTCTTTGCGTTTTTCAGACCGAACCGGATATTAACTGCGGTGAGCGCCGCAAAAATACCATCCTGAACTACGCCGAACACATTGTCCACAGCGTGCTCAAAAAAGCCGTAGCCTTCTTTGTTTCCGTTTGCGGCAAAGGCATTGACGCTCGCTGATACAATCACAGCGGCTGAAAGAACAAGAGCGGCAGCTTTTTTTAGAGTTTTCATTTTTTTCTCCCCCGTATTATTTATTACAGTTTATAAAAATATTTACAGGACTACTGTATTTTACCGTAAAATGATATTTCGCCGTTGTCACCGATTACGGCTAAAACACCGCTCTCGATGCCGGTGACATAGATTTTATTGTGACCGCAGGTTTTTATTATCATCGCGAACTTCTTAAGAAGGCTGAAATTTCTTGAATTAGTCACAACACAGGAATCGGGATGCAGTGTTTTAACAAAGCCTTCTGTGGTTGAGCCGTCATAACCGTGATGCGCGATTTTCAGAAGATTCACCTTTCCGATTTCGGGAGCAAGACGGGTTTCATCACCCGAATAGTCATTCATATCCCCGGCGAGGAAAACTCTTGTGCCGTTCTTTTCGAGCAGCACTCCGAGAGACTGGTCATTCTCACCGACTTTCTCATCAGAAACGGGGTCATCGGTATTAAACAGAGTAACGGTAAAATTACCAAAAGCAAACGGTGTGCCGTCAGGCTCAGAAATAACAGGAACATTTTTGCTTTCAAGAGCGTTGACCATCTGGTCGTAAACTTCCTGATTATCCCAGTCTGTTATTTCACCCTCTGCGATTTTACTGCTGTCATAAACCTTGAGATAGGCACGGTCAATCACAACATCCGGGTCAAGAATTACTGTGTCAAACCCTCCGATATGGTCAGAGTGAGCGTGAGTGCCGAGAACGAAGTCCAGATGTACCTTTCCGTCTTCGCCGGCAGCGTGTGACTTAAGATAGGCAAGCACTTCCTGCTCGTGCCCGCTGAAAGCAAGCGCGTCAAATCCGCGCGGATTATCGGAATCCTCACCCGCGTCAACCATTGCAAAACGGCCGTTGCTCTCAAGCAGTATGGCATCACCTGAACCGACATTGAGAAAATGAATTCTGTCGGAAGATTCGGGTGACTGCGGAGCAGCGCGCAAAGCGGGAAACATAAGGATAATAAGAGCAAACAATCCTGAAAAAAGTTTGAATACAGCATCGGAACCGAAATTCATAAAAACACCCCTCTGTTATTCTTTTGCAGGCCCGAACCTGCTTATAATATCTTTTTCACATTCTGTAAGAATGTTTTCAACGGGCGCTCCGTATATATCAAGCCCCGTTGCTTTGATAAGCTCAATATCTTCAATGCCGTAAAAGCTCTTTGCAAGCGCCTCAACATAACCAAATCCGAAGCTATCCGGAAGAAAATCGCCGCCTGCGGTGGTAACATAGTAAAGCTTTTTTGCGCGGCAAAGGCCTTCTGCCTTTCCGTCGGATGTGTAACGGAAGGTTATGCCCGTCACGTTTATCTGCTCAAGATAAGACTTCAGCATTGACGGAAATGACAAATCCCAGAAGGGAGCGGCAATAACAATCTCTTCGGCCTGCGAAAACCCGACGGCATATTCAAACATCGGATTTGTAAAATCGCCTTTGCTTATCAGCAAATCTCTTTCGTTGAGAAATGCCTCGTCCGCTTTCGGAAAGCTGCAGGCAGATAGACACAGATGCTCATAAGGCGCACCGAGCGTGTCAAGAAGGCACTGTGCGAGCCGCCTTGTGCGGGACTGCGTGCGCACACAGGCATCAACAAACAATATCATATATGCTGTCCTTTCATCAAAGCCGGATAAGCCGGCAAAAATAATTATATATCGTCATCGGGAGCCTGCCCGGTATGAGCTGCCCATTTGCAGTCTGTCAGCTGCGCGTGAGTGAAGACTGCCTTAAAGGATGAATCCTCCGGGCTGCAGGCATATATTCCGAAAGAAACTTCGCCGGATACATTAAACATATGGCAAACGCGCATTTGTTTGAAATCAATTCCGTCAAAGGAGCTCTCTATACAGAAATCATCCTCTCTGCGGCTCAGGCGATACCAGATTGATTTTTGAGATGAATCAATATCCGCACAAGCCCAATCTGAATAGCCGTTATTTGTGACAACACTTCCGAGTCTCTGAATTTTATCATTTTCATATTCAGCCGAGGCTTTAAGCCAGTTGCCGCTGTCAAGATACATCACAATACCGCACTGGTCGTAACGGACCGCGGTATTGAACTCCGTTTTTACGGTAAATGAAAAGAAATTCTCCGGAGTTTTCATCATAAGCATAGGCGCATTGTCATTTCTGAAATGATAGTATGTCCTCTGCCACAAATCCGTATGCGGTGCGGTGGTTATTTCGACCCTGTCGGGCTGAATTGAGAATTCCTCCGGTTTACACTTCCAGATCCACTTTTCTTTTTCAAATATCATATACTGAAGCTCCAAAATGCAAATATTCGGTAAACTATTTTTTACTCTTATCAATCAGTTCATAGCTCAGATGAATAAGACTCATTATCTCTTCATCGGGAACGCTGCCGTCTAGGAGAATGGATATCCATTTATCCTTGCTCATATGGTAAGCGGGAAAGAATCCGGGTTTAAGACGAAGCGAACCGGTAAGAATCGGG
This sequence comes from Clostridiaceae bacterium, assembly GCA_016282855.1. Classification (GTDB taxonomy): domain Bacteria; phylum Bacillota; class Clostridia; order Oscillospirales; family Acutalibacteraceae; genus CAG-177. Next base: position 7,224 of record JAEELT010000065.1, read on the forward strand.
TCACACTTGAGATTAATAACATCAACCGTTTCGTCGCCGTCCAATCCGAGTTTGCATTTGCGGACATCTGCAACAATCGCAAACCATTTCCTGTTCTTTTTGTTGCGGAAAACAGCGTACCCCGGGAAGCTGAGCCACAGATACTCTCCGCTGACTTCAAACTCACTTTTTATATAATCAAAAACATCCTGTCTGTTCATAACTGTCTGCAGCCTCATTCTGAATGGAACGGTGAAAAAAGAATTAAAGAAGAACGGTAAAAACCTCTTCACCGCCGTTTACAAACACCTCTAGAGTATAGGCGTCACGTAGGCAATGAAGGCTCTTGATTTCTCCGTTATATACTACATCTTCACGCCCTGAGCGTTTTATGGAAAACCCGCCGTCGGTGCGCATTAACGCGCTGTCACTCCCGGAAAGGAATTTCCTTACCTCCGATGCGGGAAAAGCGCGCAGCTTGCCGCCCTCAAAAGTTATTTCGCGTGGCACGGACATTACGCCTATATCCCGCTCTTTGAAGCCGGCATATTGCCACCCGGGAATCCAGGAAACAAGAAGAGCTCTGCCCTGTGAATCACGGAAAATCTGCCCGGCATACTGATCGGGCCCTTTATCGATTTCGCTCTCGTACCGGGCGGTAAAAATCCCGTTTTCAAAAGAACCGACAGCCAATGAGAAGCTGTGGCCTTCTTCTCTGCATACAGACGCGGAAAGCAAATACTCATCACCGAACTTTATAAAAGAAGGGCATTCGGCAAATTTCGCGTTGTTCCACTCCCTCATAACACCGTTATAGCGCCAGTTCAGAAGGTCATCGCTTTCATACAGCAGCAAAACCGCGGTGTGCCTGCCGGGATTGCCGGAAGCCATAACACACCGGTATTTACCGTCGGCAAAGCACACGGCAGGGTCCCTGAAATCGGAGGAGCCTTCGGGAGGATATGATGATATAACGGGATTGCCCGCATACTTTACAAAACTTATTCCGTCGGATGAATATGCCACACCGACAGTCTGCTCACCGTCTCGCACGCAGGCATAAAAGAGATAAAGAATATCATCTTTAACTATTGCCGTACCCGACCAGCACCCATCACTGTCATATTCTCTGTCGGGGCAAAGAGCCACAGGAAGCTCTTCAAAGTGTATAAAATCCTTGGTTATCGCGTGACCCCAGTGCATACTTTCGTGCCACGGGGTTTCAAAATGCGGAGCGTGCTGATAAAAAATATGGTAATACCCTTTGAAATAAGCAAGCCCGTTAGGGTCGTTTATCCACCCCTTCGCCGGTCTGTAATGGTAAACGGGAGTGCCGTATTCGGGTAAAGTATCTTCGCCTGTATCTTCAGTAAACATATCCACGCTCAGCACCTCCGTTAAAAGCTCAAAAAATTATAAATTATCGAATGACAAATCATAGTCTGCCGTTGTAAACCTTTTTTTCGAGGGCCAGAAGCGCTGCCTTTTTGTCAATTCCGCCTGCATAGCCCGTCAGACTGCCGTTTGCGCCTACAACACGATGGCAAGGAATAATAATGGAAATCGGATTATGCGCTACCGCGCCGCCGACAGCCTGTGCCGACATAACGGGAATGTTGAATTGTTTTGATATTCTTTTTGCTATATCCCCGTAAGCGACGGTCTCGCCGTACGGTATAGTAAGCAAAATATCCAGCACAGCCTTGCGAAACGGAGTTGTATTCAATATGAAAGGCGGAGTAAAGTCAGGCTCCGTGCCGCTGAAATAAATATCAAGCCACTTATCTGCCAGGTCAAATACAGGCCGGTCTTTTTCTTCACAAATGCCGCACGATGCGGCGGCAAAATACTTCTGAGCGTCAAACCACAATCCTGTAAGCTCTTCTCCGCTGCAGGCCATGGTAATACCTCCGAGCGGAGAATCGTAATGGTGAATGTATTCCATATGCTGCCCCTTACTGAAAGATTGAGCTGAAATCAATCGGCCTGCTTTCGCTGCCGTGTTACAAATTGCTTTATTTCATCCTGCAAAAGGACAAAAACTTTCGACACAAGATATCCGTCGGCAACGGCGTGATTGAGACGTACCGTAACGGGCATAATAAGTCTGCCGTTTTTCTCAGTGTATTTACCCCAGTTTATTATCGGAGCGAAATAAAGATAGCCGTCCGGCAGCTCAATATTGAGAGAATCGTAAGAAATCCAGGGAATATAGGACGCGTCAAACCAATTCGGGTGATTGGCCGTGTCAAGGCCGTATTCCCGGGTTTCTTTCGCGCGGTTTATATCGCGCAGAGCGCCTGCATAAAACTTATCATAATCCCCGGAATATTCCGAGTATACCGGGGTACAGGTCTCCGTCTCTTCAAAAAACACGTAATGAGCGGGGTTAATGACATCATAACAGATAAACTCGTCCGTCTGCCATAAATAACCCATTCTGTAGTCCTCACGCGAATTGAGAACCTTTGAAAGAATATAGAGAAAATTTATATAAAACTTAGTGCCTGAATTTGCTGAGTATGCCGAAAGCTCTGTAACATCAATTCCGGCAGTCATGGAAACAGAGCACTTGCAGTCCTGCGTAAAATGGCGGAACACGCCTTTTCTGTAGTAAGACTCTTTATCAATAACTTTGTAATTCATTCATAAGGACCTCGTTTTAATCGAGTTAAGCAAAACCGTTATTTACAAAACTATCATGAAAGTGAAATGTCGGCGCTTAGTGCTTCGCCCTCGCCGAGCCAGACATTGAGCGGAGTAACCTTTACGGTATAATCGCCTGCGGCGGGCGCTTCAACTGTGCACGAAAGCGTTTCGGGCATAGGTTCGAAATAATACTCAGAATATATTTCCTTTTCGAGAACGGCCTTTTTTGAATCCGATTTATCAAAGAAGGATATACGATAGCCGTAAACACATATATCGTCCTTGGCCTGGTCGAATGTAACCCTGATTTTGCCCTCATCGGTTTTTTCGGCAGTGATATTTGCGTCCTTTTCAAAATAAGGGATAGATGCTGTCTTTTTGCGCGCCGATGTATATGCGTATGCGGAAGTATCAAAAACATCATCAATCTGCCACATAAGCTGCTTTTCGGGGTCATCGGTGTTTGAGGGAGTCCTGAAGAAATCATCTGTAAGAATGTTATAAGGCTGAATACGGACTCTGTTTTCGGCGTCAACCTCAACAATAAGATACTGAGCCGCGTTTCTGCTGCCTTCGGGAACGGTATTGTCACCTATATCGCGCTCCATCTCAAAGTAATTGAGAGTGCCGGTGCCGAGCTGAGTGTAGCTGTTTTGCCAGATTTCAAGAGGATTGTTTACGGGGCCGTGAGAATGGCCGGAGAAATTTATCACCTGCGGATACTGAGCATATACGAGATGAAGAGGAACTGACATCTGGGTATACCAGCTTCTTGAAACATATACGGTATTCCAGATATGACCGTGCTGCATTGTAAAAATCGGCTTGTCGGGCGCATCCTTTTCGGCCTTTCCGAGCTCTCTTGCCATCCAGAAAAGCTGATCGGGAGTATGCCAGGTATCTTTGGGATTAGGCGACATTCCGATAATGTGAAAACCGTTTACAACCACGTGCTTGTTTCGCGGCTCGCCCATCATCTTTTCATATCCGTCAAGTCCGGTAGTGCCGAACTCATGATTGCCCATTATAGTAACCAGCTGTGTGCTCTCACGGATGTTTTCTTTAATAACTCTGTTGAGTATTTCATACTCAGCTTCCGAGCCGGTGTCACAGTTATCGCCTGCGAGCAAAACAGCGTCAAGCTTATTATATGATGGGTGGCTGTCGCTGTAACGGTAGGCGGTTTCAAAAAGTTTCGCAAGGCGCTCAGCGGTGGTGCTGTCACTTGCGGAAATATGTACATCCGAAGCAATTGCAAAACGGAATACGGGAACAAAATCACTTTTCAGCTCCTGCTCAAGATTTGCTTCAAGCGTTTCCTGCTTTGAGCCGGAAACAAAAGACAGGCCGGAAACAAGCGTAATAAGAGCAAGAGGGAGAGCAAGAAAAGTTGAAAACTTACGGATAACAGACATAATCAAACCTCCGGAATAAAACAAACGAATTCTCTGAAACGCAACGGGAATCATTTCAATAACCGCTGCTCAGTTGTTTTAATTATACTATTATAAATTTAGATTTTCAATAAAAAAGATAGCGTTAAAGCAATCATTAACCAAATGTTAAATCATAACGCATTTTATTGACATCGGAACCGAAAAAGGGATATAATTTTAAAAAAAGGAGTGATTACCATGCTGAAAAAGATTGTATCCGCTGTGCTGGCGGCCCTAATTATATGCCTTTGCATGTTACCTGCTCTTGCCGCAGAAATAAAGCCGGATATTATATCCATAAAACTGAGCAGCGATGTAAACGGCTATTCCGAAAATGACTTCGAGAAATTCATTGAAATCAAGTCGGACAATGTTGTTTTCAGCTCAAGGCACAATCCGCCCATATCCGTGAGCGATTATGCCGGCACAACCTATAACGGAAAGGTAAAATCAGGCAGGTCATATTATATAAGCTATTACCTTGATGCTGCGGAAGGATTCACGTTGCCCGAAAAACTTGATGACAGCAACATCAGCATTGAATGCGGCAAAGGCGCAGATGTTTTTTCAAAGCAGATTGTGACCGGCACGATAAAGGATGACGACGGCACAAGCACCACAGTCAAAGGAATAATGATTCAGGCTAAGGTCACTGTTGACGGGAATCTGATTCAAAGGATTATCGGCCTAATTTCAGACCTTTATCTCAAGGCCAGAGCCTGGTCGCTTTATTAAGAAAAAACACGGAGGCTTCCGGTGATGCGGAAGCCTCCGTTAATATATACAGTTATTCAGTTTCCGGCAATTTTTTCACGTATCAGGTTAAATATCCTTAAAATAAGATGTATCGGCCTGAGAAAAATGCCGAGAGCATCGCTGTTGCCGTAAATACGGCAGGCCTTATATGTGCCGTCGGTATTACGCACTATCTGATAAGTTCTGATGGTTATTTTGCCGTTTTCATTTTCAGCGCCGATTGTGAGATTTACGGCAAGCGGTGAGCAGGGCACAATAAGTATTTTGCCGTCAAGTGTGTAATTATTAACCTTTACTCCGTTTACAAGCACAAAATCGACTTTATCAAGAGTGCCTATATCAAGGGCAAGCCCTTCGTATGTTTCCGTTTCGGGAAGCACGGAAAGAATCCGCCTTGTGATATAATTATAGCCGTTCTGGCTCGGATGAGTGCCGGCAAACGAATTATCCTTGAAATCGCCGAGCAGTGACCACCCTTTTTCGGTAGCGAGAGTTTCGGCGTTGCTTATATCAGCAAAAAGAACATCATACTCTTCCTGCCACTTTCTCATACAGTTATTCATGGAAACAGTAATGGCCGACATCAGAGAGCCGAGCGGAGCGATTGTCTCATCGGCAAGCGTTAAATCAGAAACAAGGTTGAACGCGCCAACCATAACTATATCTGCGTCGGGGTTGCGCTCCCTGAGTGTTTTAATCAGCAGAGGATAATATGTCTTCCAGTATTCCTCCCCTGCTTTCAGCTCTTTAATTGCAGTCGAAACAAGCTCTTTTATTGCGTCTGTGCTTCTTAAATCGAAGCTCAGTCCGCCGGCAAGGCTGTTTCCGTTTGTGGCTATGCGATAAGCGCGGTAAAACACGTCCGCCATACCGAGCTGAACCGTTATAAGGCTTGCTCTGTCAATAAGCTCATAAATGTTCCCGCACTGTGCGCACTCGCCTTCAGCATAAGATTCACCGTGAGTTCCATTAAATGACTGCTCACAGCCGAAATACTTAAGCATATCTTTATAGTACATATAATCAAGCTCGGTATCGGTAAAATTATCCTCAACGCCGAGCAGGTCAAGCATCATTGCCACAGTCATTCCGGGATAAGCGCAGGGCCAATATGTGCCGCTGCTGTCCGTAATATCCGACGGTGTTTCACACCCCACTGCCTGAGCGATAAGATAAGGGAAAGCGCCCTCAACATTGCGCAGTTCAAACAGGTCATACTGCCCGCCCTCCGCTTTATCGGTGTCAATATAAAATCCGTCTGCGCCGCAGCCTCTCGATATGCTGTCACCTATTGCGAGATAACCGCCCCGGCTGCCGTATTGCCTTACCGTTTCGGCGGTTGCGGCAAAGGATGTTAAAGCACAGGCCGATAAGATAACCGCCAGGGCAAGAAAAACCGACAGAGTTTTCACAAAGTTCCTTTTCAAAACAAATCCCTCCGTAAAGCTGTTTCCGAAAAAAATAATATCACAGAAAGAGCTTTTTTTCAACACTCCCGTTAAAAGAATAACCGGCAGCTGAATAAACCGGGCTGCCGGCAAAACAGAGCAAAACTATGAATCAAATCAGATAATTGTGAGGATATCCGAAAATCCGGTAACATCGAATATTTCTCTTACAACATCATTGGGATTGGCTACTGTTACATTGCCCTTACCCATAATCGACTTCTGAGCGGAAAGAAGCACTCTGAGACCGGCGGAAGAAATATACTCAAGACCGGAGAAATCAAATGTGATATCGGTTAATTCATCAATATCTTCCTTAACAGCTTTTTCAAGATCGGGCGCGGTTGCTGTTTCAAGCCTGCCTTCAATTATGTAGTCGGCTTTTGTTCCGTTTTTTGTTTTGCTGATTGTCATTGTAATCTCTCCCTGAATAAAATATCCATACGGCGCAGAAATAATAACACAAAAAATTAAAAATATCAAGCCGAAACAGTTTAAAAATCTCCTGCCCTGTTTTACAGTCAGATTGCTTCAAACGTCTGAACAAGCAAAAAAATATTGACATCAGCGCAATAAAGTGATAAAGTTTAAGAAATCAAACGAAAGGAGTTCCCGTTTTATGACAAACAATAAAGAAACCCGTACAAGCGGGAATTCATATTATTACGCTTACGTTCGCTTTTTTGCGGGCTTTTATTTCCGTACACAAAAATCATAAAGCAAGCCATACGTAAGCAGAAATATTTAGTTACCATGCGGTTCTGTTTCGTACGGAGCCGCTTTTTTAATTGACGAGGAGAGAAAAAAATGAACGAAGACATCAGCGTTGCAAGAAAAGAGATAGAAGAGGCCGACAGGCAGATTGCCAGATATTTTGAAATACGTATGAACGCCTGCGCAAAAGTTGCGCAGTACAAAAAAGAATTCGGCATACCTATTGAAGATAAGGCTCAGGAAGAGAGAGTAATTGAGCGGAACATCGGATTTATAGAAGACGAAAAGCTCAAAAACTATTTCTACTCCGTTACCCGTTGCCTTATATCGGAAAGCAAGAAGTATCAGTTCCGCCTCAATGAAGGTATGAAAATCGCGTATAACGGCACTCAGGGAGCCTTTGCTTATATAGCGGCAAAAAGAGTTTTCCCCAAATCACTTCTTATACCATACAGCTCTTTTGAAGACGCGTACAATTCCGTAATCAGCGGCGAATGCGACACGGCAATACTCCCCATTGAAAACAGCTCCGCAGGAGAGGTCGGGCAGGTAATAGACCTTATGTATTCCGGTCCTCTCAATGTAAACGGCGTTTATTCACTGCCTGTTACACATAATCTTATAGGCACAGAGGAATCATCGCTTGAAAGCATTGATGTGGTTATAAGCCATCCGCAGGCTCTTGCCCAGTGCGACACTTTTATTAAAAATCACAAAATACAGACTCTCACCGCAAGCAGCACAGCAGAAGCGGTAAAATATGTGGCAAGAGAAAACAACTCGCATCTCGCGGCAATCGGCAGCGAGGAATCAGCTGACCTTAACGGACTTAAAATCATAAAAAGCAATATAAACGAAAGCCGTGAAAACACCACAAGATTCGCCGTCTTTTCAAGAGCGGGAGCTGACAGCCCAAATATCCGGAAAGACAACAGGTTCATTTTAATGTTTACCGTTAATGACGAGGCGGGCGCTCTGGTGAAAGCTCTGAATGTTATCGGCGACTGCGGTTTCAATATGCAGGTGCTCAGAAGCCGTCCCGTTAAGAACAAAGCGTGGCAATACTATTTTTACACGGAAATCGAGGGCGATTACTCAACACCGGAAGGCGCCGAAATGATTAAAAAGCTTTCCGAGCGCTGCGAAACAATCAAAATCGCAGGTCACTACAGTGAAAGCGGTGAAAAAAATGATAATTAAAGCACAGGGATATGATATCCTGATAGAAAAAGGTTCTCTGTCAAAAGCGGGAGAGTATCTTGACCTGAACAGAAGAGTAATAATAGTTACCGATGACGGAGTACCCGGAAAATACGCGCAAGCCGTGCTCGCCTTCTGCGGCGGTGGTTCCTTTATCAAGACCGTGCCTCAGGGAGAGGGCAGCAAAAGTTTCGGTACTCTGCAGGATATACTTAAGGCAATGACAGAAGCAGGCCTCACAAGAAGTGACTGCGCCGTTGCTGTCGGCGGAGGCGTAGTCGGTGACCTAACCGGCTTTGCAGCATCGATATATATGAGAGGCATCGATTTTTACAATATACCAACAACAATGCTCTCACAGATTGATTCGTCTGTCGGCGGAAAGACAGCAATAAACTTTCTCGGTCTGAAAAACATAATCGGAGCTTTTTACAGGCCGAAAAAAGTAATGATTGACGAAAACACTCTTTCAACCCTCACCCTGCGCCAGATAAACAACGGCCTTGCAGAATCAATCAAAATGGCTACTACAAGCGACCCGGAGCTTTTTGATTTGTTTGAAAGCGGCAATCCTTATGATGTTCCCGGCACAGTAATAGAAAAGTCGCTCAGAATCAAAAACGAAGTGGTAAGCAAGGACGAAAAAGAAAAGGGACTTCGCAGAGTGCTCAACTTCGGCCATACGATAGGTCACGGAATAGAAGCAAACTGCGAAGGGAAGCTTTACCACGGCGAATGCGTGGCAATCGGTATGCTGCCTATGTGCTCCGACTCGCTGAGAGCAAGGCTCAGCGCAGTGCTTGAAAAATACAATCTGCCGACATCCTGCGACATAGATGCCGCCAAGATATCGGAAGCCGTGCTGCACGATAAGAAATCAAACGGGGATTCAATAACAGCCGTTTGCGCGGATGAGCCCGGCAAATTCAGATTCATATCAATGAAGCCTGATGATTTCAGAGAAAAAATAAACTCAATTACGGAGAACAGAAAATGAAAAACACATTCGGAAACAGCGTTTCTCTCACGTTATTCGGAGAAAGCCACGGCGAATATACGGGAGCCGTGATTGACGGACTTGCTCCGGGTATAACAGTTGACGAAAAATATATCGCAAACAGGCTGTCGCTGCGCAGGCCGTCCGGCAAAACCGGCACAAAGCGCATTGAGAAAGATAATTTCAGAATAATCAGCGGAGTTTTCCGCGGCAAAACCACAGGCACGCCGCTTTGCGTTATTATCCCCAACGAAAATGTGAAAAGCGAGGATTATGCCCGTGAATCGATTATTCCCAGACCGGGTCACGCCGATTATACCGCCAACTGCAAATATCACGGCTTTGAAGATTACAGAGGCTCGGGGCATTTCAGCGGCAGGCTGACCGCTCCGCTTGTAGCGGCAGGTGCAATAATGCAATATGCCCTTGAAAACAAAGGAATATATATCGGAACTCATATTGCAAGGTGCGCCAAAATCAATGACAGGCCGTTCAAAAACATTAATGAAGATATAAAAACTCTCGGCAAAAAGAAGTTTGCCGTTCTCGATGAAGCAAAAAGCAAAAAGATGCAGGAAGCAATTATCCTTGCAGCAAAAGACGGCGACAGCGTAGGCGGAATACTCGAAACAGCCGTTACCGGTATACCCGCAGGAACGGGAGAGCCGTGGTTTGACACTATGGAGAGCATGCTTTCACATGCTTTGTTTTCGATACCCGCCGTTAAAGGTGTGCAGTTCGGAAACGCATTTAAAAATGTTGACCTGCCCGGCAGCAAATACAATGATGAATTCGCAGTAAGCGCGGGCAGCATTATCACCAGAACAAATCACAACGGCGGAATAAACGGCGGTATAACAAACGGAATGCCCGTTATTTTCAGCTGCGCCGTAAAACCGACGCCCTCTATTTTCAAACAGCAAAACAGCGTAGACCTGACAGAAATGGAAAACACCGTTATTCAGACCTCCGGCAGGCACGACCCCGCAGTGATTCACAGAGCCAGAGCGGTAGTTGATGCAGTAACAGCTCTTGTAATCTGCGATATGCTTGCTTTGAGGTACGGCACTGATTTTCTCGGAGAATGATATGAAAGCTGAAATCTTCCCATCTGTCGCGCACGGCACCTTAACCGCTCCTCCTTCAAAGAGCGATGCTCACAGAGCTCTGATTTGCGCCTGCCTTGCCGACGGGATAAGCACAATAGAAAATATTGACTATTCTCAGGATATTCTCGCTACCCTTGACTGTCTTGAAGCCCTGGGAGCTGAGATTGAAAGAGGGAGCGGCTTTGTTAAAGTCCTCTCCCCTGTCAGAAAAACGGACAGCGCAGTTCTGAACTGCAGAGAAAGCGGAAGCACTCTCAGGTTTATAATACCGCTTGCTCTTTTTTATTGCGGTGAATGCACCTTCACCGGCAGTGAAAAGCTTATGTCAAGACCTCTTTCGGTTTATTCTGATTTATTTAATCAAAACGGTATAATATGCAATCCGGAAAAAGACAGGTTAAAACTCAAAGGTACAATCAGCCCCGGCAGATTCATTATTCCCGGCAATATAAGCAGTCAGTTTATAAGCGGTTTGCTTTTTGCACTGCCTTTGGCAAACGGTAACAGTGAAATTGAAATAATTCGTCCTTTTGAAAGCAGGCCGTATGTTGATATGACCGTTTCAGCACTCAGGAGATTCGGCATTAAAATCGATTGCCATAATGATAACCGTTTCACAGTTTGCGGCTCTCAGTCTTACAGGCATACCGACTGCTCAGTTGAAGGTGACTGGTCAAACTCAGCCTTTTTTGACGCTCTGAATTATCTCGGTGGAAATATCAATATGGAAGGGCTTGACCCGGAAAGCGCTCAGGGAGACAAAGTTTATAAAACCGTTTTTGAAAAACTCAGTCAAAAAAATCAGGTTATCGATTTATCGAACTGTCCGGATCTCGGCCCGATATGTATGGCTCTGGCATATAAAAACGGCGCATTGTTTACCGGCACCGACCGCCTTAAAGCTAAAGAAAGCGACCGCTGTTCTTCAATGAGCGAAGAACTTGCAAAGTTCGGCATAAAAAGCAAAGAAGGCAGCAACAGTTTTAAGGTTTATCCCTCAGAAATACACAGGCCGTGCGAAGCTCTTAACGGACATAACGACCACAGAATTGTAATGGCTCTCTCTGTTTTATGCACAATAACCGGAGGCATAATAGACGGCGCTCAGGCTGTATCAAAAAGCCTGCCGGATTATTTCAAAATGCTGAAAAGACTCGGAATTAAGGTGAATCTATATGAAACTGCTTAATAATCAGAACATACTCATCGTCGGACTTGGCCTTATGGGCGGCAGCTATGCCAAAGCTCTCAAGCGCCTTGACTTTCATATTGAAGCCATTGACACAAACAGGGAATCTGTTGATTACGCTCTTGAAAACGGCATTATAGACCGCGGATATACATCTCCCGATGCCGAAGCAATCGGCAGGGCTGATGTTGTGGTGTTCGGCCTTTACCCCGCTGTGTTTAAAAAGTGGATAGCGGATTATCAGCATTATTTCAAAAGCGGGGCTGTAATAACCGATGTAACCGGTGTCAAAGGCTGCATTGTATATGATATCCAGGCAATGCTCCGTGATGATGTTGAATTTATCGCCGCTCACCCTATGGCGGGGCGTGAGGTTTACGGAGTAAAGAACAGCACCGAAAAAATGTTCAGAGACGCAAACTTTCTTGTGGTCCCGACAGAAAAGAATACAGAGGAATCCATTGAATGGTGCAAGGAACTCGGAAGGCTTCTCGGCTTTATAAATGTAACGGTTCTGTCCCCTGAAGAACACGACAGGATGATAGGCTTCGTTTCTCAGCTTACCCACTGCATTGCGGTAGCGCTTATGACCTGCTCCGATAACACTCATCTTGCGGACTATACCGCCGATTCTTTCAGGGATCTTACGAGAATAGCGAATATAAACGAAGTGATGTGGAGCGAACTGTTCCTGCTCAATAAAGAAGCTCTGCTCAATGATATTGACAGGTTTACAGAAGAATTGACCGAAATCCGAGGTCTGCTTGAAAAAGACGACAGAGAAGGCCTTAAAGATAAAATGCGCCTTTCCACTCAGAGAAGAGCCGCATTCAACAAAAAGAATTAAAAGAAAAGAGGAAAATAAAATGAGTATGAATATGGACTTTGAGAAAAAGCTCGCTATACCGATGGAAGTTAAAGAAATGTTCCCTGTATCCATACAGGTTGAACAGACCGTTCAGAAAAAAGGGGCGGAATTAAAAAACATTTTCAGCGGAAAGGATAACAGATTCCTTCTGATTATAGGGCCCTGCTCCGCCGACAAAGAAGACAGCGTGATGGAGTATATCTACCGCCTTGTTCCGGTGCAGGAAAAGGTAAAAGACAAGATAATGATTATACCGCGTATTTACACAAACAAACCGAGAACCACCGGCTCCGGATACAAGGGAATGCTCCATCAGCCCGATCCCGAGGCAAAGCCCAACCTCTTTGAAGGTATTACCGCAATACGTCAGCTTCATATGAGAGCTGTAAGCGAAACCGGTTTTATCTGCGCGGACGAAATGCTTTACCCGAGCAATCACAAGTATCTTGATGATATTCTGGGCTATGTTGCCGTTGGAGCAAGAAGCGTTGAAAATCAGGAACACCGGCTCACTGCAAGCGGTATTGATGTGCCCGTAGGTATGAAAAACCCCACAAGCGGTGATATTGATGTAATGATGAACGCGATTACCGCAGCGCAGCATCCACATCATTTTATATACAGGGGCTGGCAGGCACATTCACACGGCAACCCCTACGCTCACGCGATTCTGCGCGGATATGTAAATAAGCACGGCAATTCGCTGCCCAACTATCATTATGAGGACCTTTCATTTGTAAATGAAAAATACCTTGCCTCCGGTCTTGAAAACCCCGCCGTTATTGTTGACTGCAATCACGCAAATTCAGGAAAACATTTTATTGAGCAGATAAGAATATCAAAGGAAGTTTTAAGCAGCAGAAAGTATAACAGCGATATCAAAAAGCTTGTAAAAGGTTTTATGATTGAAAGCTACCTTGAAGACGGCAACCAGAGCGCGGGCGGCATTTACGGCAAATCAATCACCGACCCATGCCTCGGCTGGGAGAAGACAGAAAGGCTGATTTACGATATGGCTGAAATTCTCTGATAAGGATGATTAATATGTACGGACTGCTCGGAAAAAGCCTGTCACATTCTCTCTCTCCGCAGATTCATTCATATTTCGGCGATTATGAATATGAGCTTTTCTGCCGCAAAGAGAATGAGCTTGACACATTCTTTTCGGATAACTCAATCAATGCATTCAATGTTACAATACCGTATAAGGTGGAAGCATTTAAAAGATGTGATTTCCTCAGCGATACAGCTTTAAAAACCGGGAGCGTCAATACCGTTGTGCGCAGCTCGGGAAAGCTGTACGGCTATAACACGGATTATTACGGCTTCGCTTATATGACGGGCAAACTCGGAGTTGATTTCAAAGATAAAAAGGTTGTGATTCTCGGCACAGGCGGTGCCTGCCGCACGGTAAAAACCGCCTGCGCGGATTTCGGCGCTGAAAGCACCGTGATTATCGGCAGAAAAAGTGAATTCAACTATGATAACCTTTATCTCAATTACGATGCCGATATTATCATAAATACCACTCCGGTCGGAATGTATCCGAATAACGGCGAAGCGGCTGTTAATATCAGTGATTTCAGCAAGCCGGAAGCCGTTATTGATTTGATATACAACCCCGCAAAAACCCGCCTGCTCATTGAGGCTGAAAAGCTTGGAATTCCGTGCATCAACGGCTTATCCATGCTCGTAGCTCAGGGGCTCAGATCATCGGAATTATTTTTCGGCAAGACATATGATAAAGGTTTAATTGAAAAAGCGCTTGCCGATATTTCACTGAGAAATGCGAATATTGTGATTATCGGTATGCCGGGATGCGGTAAATCAAGCGTCGGCAAAGCTGTTGCCGAAAAGCTCGGCAGAGAGTTTACCGACACAGACAGCCTGATTGAAGCGTCAAGCGGAAAAAGCATACCGGAAATATTTGCAAATGAGGGTGAAGAAGTTTTCAGGGACATTGAAACGAGAGAAATAAGAGAATGCTCAAAGAAACTCGGCAATGTAACAGCAACCGGAGGAGGCGCTGTCCTCAGAGAAATCAACAGAAACTGCCTTAAACAAAACGGAATTATCGTATATCTGAGAAGACCCATTGAACACCTTTCGCAAAACGGAAGACCCCTCTCATCAGGCTTTGATGCAGTAAAAAAGCTGTATGAGGAAAGAAAGCATATATACGAAACCTTTGCCGACTTTACGGTTGACGCAGGCAAAAGCCCTCAGGAGACAGCCGAAACAATAATAGAACGCATAGGCTTATAAATTAAAAGGACTGAAGCAAATGATAAATCATCTGTTTCAGTCCTATTTTATTATATTCTTTTTTATCCGAAAAACTCATCCGCCATACTCTCGGCATCCGATGAATTCTCACAAATGCAATAAACAAGCACTCTGTTGTTATAGCCTGCAACACACGCGTTATCGATTTTGGGTACCTGAGCGGGGCCGTAATCGGAGTATCCGTCTCTGAGGTAATCAATTCTCGCCGCGATTGCGTCTTTAACCGCAGTGTAAGTGCTGTCATCCGCACACTTGATTACAGCAAGCTCGTCAGCGGCAGCTCCGGAGCCGACATACCAGGCAATTTCGGAAACTCCGGCGGTATCAACATCATATTTCTCAAGTGTAATAAAAGGATTCTCGGAAAGCTCGAGATCTCCTTCAAAACTCAGCTTTGAAACCATAAGCGAAGCCGCTTCTGAAGCGGACAGCTGCTGAGTGGATGTTTCTGCGGTTTCGGAAGGTGCTCCGGTCTCAGAGCCTGTGCAGGAAAAAAGGGTAAATGCTAAGGAAAATATCATTAAAACAGTTATAATTTTTTTCATTCGTTTCCCCTTACTCGTACTTGGCAACATACGCAAGCCACTTGCGTGTGTACTCTTTTCCCAGATGACAGCCGTCGGTGGATGCTTCATCGGGTAGATAGCCCTTGCTGTTGACGATTGCCGAGGCGGCATCAATATAGGTGAGCCCCTCATCGGAAGCAAGCTTCTTGATAAGCTTATTTACATTGTTGATTGCTCCCTGATTATAGCCGTATTCATTTTTCGCGCTGGTGGACTCTGAAATAGGCAATACAGAAATCAGATAGATAGTTGCGCCGGGAACTCTTTCGCGCACAGCGTCTATCACTTTTTTATAATGCTTCACAAAAACATCCATACTGCCCCAGCCGCACTCGTTGTCGCCGAACATTATGTAGATATTCTTGAAATCTTTACCTTTGAGCTCATCAATAACCGGCACGGACGAGCCTTCGCAGTTTTCGGTGAATACCGTGTCAACATTAAGGCCGACTTTGCCGTAAACATTCTTTGCGAAGCCGTAATTTTCAATGGAAAGCACTCTGGAATTTCCGAGGAAAGCGCTCTTTGAAAAATCAAGTTTCTCGTCTGAAGATGTTTTTGATGTAGTCTTAGCGGCAGAGGTTGAAGGCGCGGTAACCTCAACGGGAACAGCTTCGGCAGTTTCGGAGCTGCGCTCCGGAATCAATCTTGAAATCGCGTTGCTCACTCTGTCGGTAATGGGAATGCGTGACGAGGCCGAAGAAGACGAAACGGAGGAAGAGCTCTGAGATGAAGAAGACGGCGCCGCAGAAGCGGACGATGTCTTGGCAGAAGTGCTGCTCTTCTTTTCGGTGTGAGTAAGCGTTTCAGTATCAGGTGAAGCAGATGAAGAAGTTGTCGGGGGTTGAGGCAAAGCGGTGGTCTCAGTTGTAGTCTGAGCTACCGTCGCAGACTCCTCTCTCTGCGTTAACGACACAGATTTTTCAGTTATGTTATTGCCTTCTTCAGCGTATGTTCTGTTTGAACTGAAAGCGCAGGAAGTCAAGCAAAAAACACCGATAAATAAAATTATCAGTAAAGAAATAACCCGGCAAGCCGGGATTTTATTGAATTTCATTTTTACCATCCTTATAGTAACAGGGATAAACCCTGATGAAAACTCAAAAAATGCAGGCGGAAAACCGGCTGATATCAAGGACCGGACCGCCTATTTTTTTATCGATATTACAATACAACACTTTTTGTCTTTTTTCAATTAGAAATTAATTACAATTTAGTTACAAATATGCCTGATAAATTGTTTAAAGTTACCTTTAAATATAAGCACCCGCTTTTCTTTTGCAAAAAAGCAGGTGCCTTGAATTATCTATAAAGCAGTCTCAGCCTCAGCCGTCCGTTTTAGCAAACGAAACATAAACCTTGAACATATCGCCGTCAAGCTCAATTCTGAATTTTCCGCCCTGCAAAGTGCATAGATCCTTTGCAATGGAAAGGCCCAGACCGCTTCCCTCGCCTGTTCTTGAAGAATCTCCTCTGTAAAATCTTTCGGTAAGCCTGCGCGAGTCAATATTCAAAGGCGAAGCGGAGATGTTTTTGAACACTATCGTACCGTATTTTTCATCGGCGGAAACCGTCAGGAAAGCTCTCGTGCCCTGCATTGCGTACTTTTTGATATTGCCGATAAGGTTTTCAAAGACTCTGCTGACAAGAGAGGGGTCCGCGAAAACATGCACCGGTATTTCGGGCGTATTCACTACAATTGCAATGCTTGATTTTTTAAGCTCCTCTTTGTATTCTCCGGTTATCTGCATGGCAAATTCGCAAAGGTCAAGATTTTGAAGGTTGACCTCCATTGCGCCGCTGGATGCTTTGGATGCCTGAACGAGGTCGTTTATAAGTGTTTTCAGTTTCTGAGACTTTTCATCAATCACATTGAGATATTCACCGGCGTTTTCGCTGCCGAGACCTTCTTTTCGGAGCAAATCAACATAAGTGATAATTGAGGTAAGAGGAGTTTTGAGGTCGTGGGTAACGTTTGTGATAAGCTCGGTTTTCATATTCTGGTCCTTGAGCGCCTGATTGACCGCAGACTGTATGCCGTCACGCACACAGGTTATATCCTCAGCAACTGCGCGCATATAAGGCGGCATAAGCTTTGTTGCTATTACGGTGTCAAACCTGCCTTCCTTTATTTTGCTTACACCGGAAGCGATTCTGTGAAATGACACAGCAAGAAGCGCGGCATAAGCTCCGAGAAGAAGCGCAAGCAGCATTCCGAAAGCGATTCCTGCTCTGTGCTCGCCGCAAAGCACAAAAACAATAAGAGCCGCAAGCTCAAACGCCGCTATTGAGAGCGCCGAAAAGGCAAGGAATTTTCTGCCCTTTTTGTTTGTGTAATCCTCGGAGTAAAGGCGTGTTACCCTGTCCTTGATTTTGTAATGAAAGCCCTTGATTTTTCTGATAATCGCTCTGAAAAGCCTGAAAACTGAATAAGAGAGCGTATATCTGAAAAATGATTTGTTTCTTATGTTTCTAACGCATCCGGCAATAAGCAATGCAAGCACAAGCAGGCACACAGCGGCAAAAAGAGCGCAGATAACGCTTGTCAGCGGGGCGGCAGAGTAAGCGAGCGAATAAGGAAAGTAGTTATCCGCAAAGATTCTTACAAACATAAATTCATAATAATGAATCACAAACACAAGCAGGCCCAGGGCAAACACCAATCCGCCGCATATAACCAGACGGATAAGCAGAGGTATTTTGTCAAAGAGTCTTATTTTGATTTCGCCGTCATCGTTTATTCCGCATTTTGCAAAGTAAACCATCAAAGCAGCAACTGCAATCACAAAAGAAACTATAAGCGCGGCAATCTGACCTTTCGCAGACCGGGCGCCGCGATTTGCTGTGCTGTTGTACGCAATTTTGCCCGCGAGGAAAGCACCCGAATCCGTATCGGTAAAGCCGAAATATGCTCTGTCTATTTCTTCTCTGTTATCAAGTGATTTCAGCGGAGACTCAAGCCCTCCCGTGAGAGCGTTGAAGTATTCATTATCGGAAGCGGGAATACCGTCGCGCGACGAAACATAGCTGACGCCGTCATTGTATTCAAAGAAATAATCCGCTCCGAGTTTCTTAAGCACTGCCTTTGTGTCGTCGGTATATTCGGCTGCGCAGTTTGTGTAAACCTTGCCTGTTGTGTTGCAGAAAACGGCAAATCTCAGACCGGGTATGCTTTCAAAGTTGCTGAAATCATCAATCGCTCCGTAATCGGTTTCTTTAAGCTCTCTGTAATAGTCAATCACTTCATCGGTTGACATTTCTCCGTAATTTACCGCGTAACCCGAATCCGGGTCAAAAGTCATATTCCAGATAAGTCCGATTGCCTCGGCGATTTCATATTCGGCCGGGCCGTTAAAGCGGGCGGGCAGAGTAAGCGCTGTTTCTTTTGGCAAATCCGCCTGCGTTGCAGGCTCCGCTTCTCCGGTTTCATTCAGTGCTGTGCTGCCGTGAGCGTCTGCCTCAGGTATGGAAGTTTCGCCGACCGCGGAAACATCCTCATAATATGAGGTTGTGTAGCTTTCGTAGCCGGATTCTTCATAGTCCCTTTCATTTTCGGGGTCATTACCGAAATAGTATTCTCTTTCCGAAATAAAATTGCCTTCGTAATCGTAGTAATAATCAGCGCCGTCTTTATCCTCATAATGATAGCGGTATAAGTTACCGTTGAGGCCGTCATTTTGCACATTGATGTCAAGAGTGTCAATGCCGTCAAGATAACCGCAAGCCGCCCGCAGCTCTTCGCAGCCTTTGCTTATGCTCGCGCTGTGCGCTCTGCCGTTGGCAGTCTTGCTGAAATCATCCTCATTTTCGCAGGAAGCGTTTTCGCTGATACCGAGCAGATTATATTCGCAGGTGTTCAGATTCTCCCTGAAAGTATTGGTGTCGCAGAATTCCGGATAAAGCCCTGTGCTTTGTGAACGGTTGTAATAGAATAAATCACGAATGAGATAACAGGATTCGAGCGAAAAGAAGAAGAACATTATCACTGAAGCGGCAAGAGCGATTATTCTTATAACGGTGTTTTTATTCGTATTTTTCGATTTTGTAGCCAATTCCCCACACCACCTGTAAGTATTTCGGTTCTTTGGGATTGATTTCAATCTTTTCCCTTATTCTTCTGATATGTACGGTAACCGTTTTATCATCAGAATAGATTGCCGGCTCGTTCCACACCTTCTCATAAATCTGTGAAGCTGAAAGAACTCTGCCTAAATTTTCCATAAGCACCTCGAGTATACCGAGCTCTGTTGCAGTCAGCTTAACCGGCTCGCCGTCAACCGTAACCGTTTTTGAAAGAGTATCCATCGAAAGACCTCCGGTGGTTATAACCCCCTCTTTTGGCTTTATTGAGCCGAGCATCGTATAGCGGCGTATCTGCGATTTGACTCTTGCGATGAGTTCAAGCGGGTTGAACGGCTTTGTGACATAATCATCAGCGCCGAAAGACAGACCGGCAATCTTGTCGGTATCTTCGCTCTTGGCCGAGAGGAAGATAATCGGAAACTGACTGCTCTCCCTTATTTTAAGAGTGGCGGCAATTCCGTCCATAACCGGCATCATAACATCCATAACGCAGCAGTGTATTTCGTTTTCTGCGGCAATACGGACCGCCTCAGCTCCGTTCTCCGCCTTAAGCACATTATAGCCCTCATGCTTAAGATAGATTTCAATTGAATTGAGTATCGCTTTGTCATCATCGCAAATAAGTACCGTATACATAACAGCCCTCCGAAAAACGGTATACAGGGAACAGACTGTTCCTTGAACCGATTATACTGTAGCACATAATTTCTAACATTAAAGACCCGAATTATTACAAAAGTTCAAAGAAAAGGCAAGTATATTTCAACTTGCCGTATTTCTGTTATTATTATTTTCTTAACTTCGCTCTTAATTTATACACCGATTTACGCGCGGCAGTTGCTTTTTCCACAAAGGCATAGCCGGCTTTGTTCATTATCATATCCGCCTCGCCCATAAACTCGGTATATTCTGGGCAGAAGCCCTGTTTGAAACGGAAAATGCCGTGAAGGGGATTGTTTTCATCGGGATATCCGCCTCTGAAATCATACCAGCTGCAGCCCTCTTCAATAGCCCATTTTATCATAGACCACTGCACAAGATAGGTCGGCATAAGATTTCTGTGCGAATTGGATGAAGCGCCGTAAACATACCATATTTTGTCGCCTACGTGAACATCGAGAGCTCCCGCAAGAAGTTCATCTTCATAATAAGCGAAGTAAATTCTCGCGTCATCACCGAAAGCGTCCATTATTCTTTCAAAGTAAGAGGTGTCTCTTGTGGCAAAATTGTCTCTCGCTCCGGTAATAAGCATAAGGTCGTGAAAATCCTTGCAGGCCTCTTTGCCCTTTATCTCTATTCTTACTCCCTTACGCTCGGACAGGCCGATATTATACCTTGTTTTGGAATGAAAGCCCGCCTTCACCTCATCGGGAGTTTTGCCGGCCACATCAAGGCGGAAAATATATCTCGCCTGTATTGTGTCAAAGCCCGCTCCCCTCTCCTTGAAGCTGAAACCAATGGACTTGAGAAGCTCAATATAAGCCGTATTGTCATATGGAGTGTCGGTGTCAATCTTGAATGTATATGCGCCGTTCTTTTTGCCGTACTGAGCTGCGCTCGTAAGCAGTTCCCTAACCGTGTCGGAGTCTGAAAGGTCACAGACGGGGCCTCTGGGCGCATACATCATTTTGAAAGGTGTCATAGGAATTTTACGGATAAGCACAGCGCACACGCCTTTGATTGCTCCGCTTACATCCCTGCAGATAAATCCGGTCCAGTCCCATTCCTTTTTGACTTTACCCCAGGCGGAGGTCTGCATCATATGCCCTTTGGGGTGAGAATACACAAATCTGTCAAACTCTTCCGCGTTGCTTATTTTAACTGTTTCCATTGTCATACAGCTCCTTTGCTCTTTTTGACAGAGCGTCCTTATTATTGGGCAGTTTATCGGATATGACCTCATCAAACAGCGATGACAGGATTTTGCCGATTACAGCGCCCTGCTGAATACCAAGCCCGATAAGCTCGGTGCCGTTAATATTAAGATCGCTTATTTTAAAGCACTTTTCCTGCGAGAGCAAACTGAGAAATTTATCATATCCCGCTTTGTTAAGCTTCAGGCTTTCTTCATGAAAAGCGGGGCTTTGCGCTCTTATATCCGCCTCACGCAAAGCAAACAGATCCTTTATTGTTTCCTCTCCGAGGGTGCCGATATACTTTCTGAATGTTTTATCCGTAAAACCTTCCGGAGTGAAACCGTGGTACTTTACAAGGGTAATAATATGGTTTTTCATCCGGTTTGAAACTTTCAGGCGGTTCATAACATCACGGGTGATTTCCGCTCCTGTGTCGGCATGGCCGTAAAAATGGTCAACTCCGTTTTCATCCGTGGTTTTACAGGCCGGTTTGCCTATATCATGCAGAAGCGCCGCAAAACGGATTTCGGCATCGGAAGGCGAATTTTCAACTGCCTTGCAGGAATGCATCCACACATCGTAAATGTGTCTGATATGATTCTGTCTGCAGCCTTTCTCCGCCTTGAGCTCAGGTATTATCTCAAAGATAATATCAGAGTATTCATCAAGGAAGTCAGCGCCGGCAAAAGGCAGAAGCTTGCACATCTCCGCCACTGTTCTTTCACTGCTTATGTTTTTAAGCAAGCCGGCATTTTCATGAATTGCGTCGGCAGTAAGCGGGTCAATGTCAAACCCGAGCGTGCGCGAAAACCTGAGCGCTCTGAGAATTCTGAGACCGTCCTCCCTGAATCGGGTGCCGGGGTCTCCGACGCATCTTATGATTTTTTTGTTTATATCTTCAAGCCCGCCGAACGGGTCAATAAAGCCTGCCGATGGTGAGTAAGCAACGGCATTGCAGGTGAAATCGCGCCTTGATAAATCTTTTGTGATATCATCTGTAAAACTGACGCTGTCAGGTCTCCTGTTGTCGCTGTAATCCCCGTCAATTCTGAACGTTGTAATCTCAATATGAAAACCGTTTATGATTACGGTAACCGTGCCGTGCTTCATGCCTGTTTCAATCACTTTGAAGCTTTCAAAAGCTTTTTCCGTTTGCGCGGGCAATGATGACGCGGCAATATCCCAGTCATTTACTTTTCTGCCCATGACTGCATCGCGCACCGCTCCCCCGACAACATAGGCTTCAAACCCGGCCGATGAGAGAATATCAAGCGCGTTATTGACTTGTAAAGGAATATCAATTATCATATGGTAAAGGAGTTGAAATAATGAACATTCAGATTTTCGGCACAAACAAGTGCTTTGATACAAAAAAAGCTCAGAGGTATTTCAAAGAAAGAAATATCAGATTTCAGTTTATTGACCTTACTCAGAAATCGCTGAGCAAGGGTGAACTCAGCAGCGTGCGCGCGGCACTCGGCTGCCCTCTTGAGGATATGATAAACGAGAAATCAAAAATGTATGACAAAAGCTATATAAAATACCTTGCCGGAGAGGAAGCCAAAATTGAGAAGCTGCTTGAATACGGGGAACTGTTTAAAACTCCCATTGTAAGAAACGGCAGGCAGGCAACCATAGGCTACTGCCCCGAAATATGGAAAACCTGGGAGTAACTGTCAATAGCATTCAAACTTGCTTATTGTGGCAAAGCATCTTGCCTGCTCAATAACGAGCCTGAAATATCTGACCCTGATTTCTTTAAACCTGCAGATATGCTTATAACCGATTACCGTGCCCTTCTCGAGCTTTTTCCATTTGCCGTTAAGCTTGGCATAGAGAGTAAATTCCTCTATCTGCTGCCCTGTGGCAATGTGTTCGCCGAGAACGACCTTATCAATGTCATACTCATCGCCCAGGTCAAGAATCAGCTCACTGCCCTCAGGCTCCGGTCCGCTGTGCCAGAAGCTGTCGGGGTCATTGTCAAGAATGTGCTGACCCGTGTGCTCATCGTCAAGCCTGCGGTTATCGGTCATCACCGAATCCTCGGCGAGATTTTCGTTGAAATCTATTTCAAGCTGAGCGCCCATACTCAGGAGCGTTTCAATATCCCTCTCATTTATCTTGCCCGAAGGCATGGGCGGAATATTAAGCAAAAGATTTGAATTTGCTCCGACAGAGTTATAATAGATATCCATCAGTTTTGACAGCGTCTTGACCGAATAATCGTCACCGCTGTGATAAAACCAGCCTTTTCTTATGGAAACATCAACTTCAGACGGATACCATATAAGCTTATTGCAGTTTTTTATTGCTTTCCTGCTGCCTAAATCAAGGGCGGTGGGATTTATTTTTTTCGGCGGTTTCGTGACATCCTTCCGGCTCTGCGCCGCCACAGCCAAATTGGAGCAGTGGTAATAAGGCACAACGCTCCACTCGCTGCTTCTGCCGACACCGGCCTCATTGCCGCACCAGCGCACATCGGGGCCGGAAATGCTTATAACGGCTTCCGGCTGATACATTCTTATAAGATTATAATAACCGTTCCAGTCATACTCCTGCTTTCTGCCGTTTGCTCCTTCGCCGCAGGCGCCGTCAAACCAGACACAGAAAAGCTTGCCGTAACCGGTCAGCAGTTCTTTAAGCTGGTTTTTAAAAAATGTATTATAAGCGTCGCCCGTGCCGTAGGTTTCCTCGTGCCTGTCCCAGGGTGAAACATAAATACCGAATTTGATTCCGTATTCCGCGCAGGCCCTTGCACACTCGGCAACAACATCTCCCCTGCCGCCGCGCCACTTTGATGACTTAACGCTGTGGTCGGTATATTCAGTCTGCCAGAGGCAGAAGCCATCGTGATGTTTCGCGGTGAGAATCAGCCCTTTCATACCGGAAAGCTTGCAGAGCTTTGCCCACTGACGGCAGTCAAGCTCTTCGGGATTGAAAAGCTCGGGATCTTCATTACCGCTGCCCCACTCACTGTCGGTAAAGGTGTTCATACCGAAATGAATAAAGGCATAAAACTCTGTTTCCTGCCAGCGCAACTGCCTTTCGCTCGGAACTATTGATGCCGCGTATTTAACATAATCAGGAGTATTTGACAAAGTATAACCCTCCCGTAAATTCATCTTTTATTATTTTATCACTATACACAACTTATTTCAAGAAATAATAATATAACAGAAAAACACTGCGTCAAAACACACTCCGCAGTGCATACGGGATTTTTTGAAGCAATGCCGCAGAGAGCTGTAGGTTTTGACGAAATCAATTCTGTAATCATACCGTCAGGAACAAATGAAAACCTCCGCAATCTTCTTAATGAAAGCGGAGTAAAGGTTGTTGAATATGAGGCCAACGACGAAGCGGACCGTCTCGAAAAGCTGAACAGTCTCGAAAGTGCTAAATTCTCAACGCCGCGTGGGGAAGAGGTTAATATATCCGAAGAAGATGTAAAGGAATTGCAGAACATTAAAAGAAAAGATGTGACGCGGTTTACATCAGAGGATATAAAAAAATCTGAAAAGTGGGCGCGGTATTATGAAACTTCTTTAGGAAAAAACAAAACAAAATCACCGTTCTTCAGAGCGGCGATGGGCGACTGGCGCGCAATTGACACCAGCCTAATCAAAACCGCTTATGTTCCAATTATAAATGGCAGCGAAGAGTTCCAAGACCGATTGACAAAGCAACGGACAAAAACAGGAAAGCCGGGAGTTACCAACAGCGATACTGGATGGGATATTGTTATTTCGAGTGATGGCGAAAGAAGCACACGGTCACATTCAGGGAAAAAAGCTCGTTCGTTTAAAGGCTTAACCGGGATAAAAGAGATGGTTGCTAATGCTATATTGCTAAATTCTGAAGTCCATGAGCATCATGATAACAGTTCAAAATCCCCTGAAACAGATTTTATAGCATTCGACCACAAATTTTATGCTTTAGGCGGAACAGACGACGGAGATATAAACCTTTACAAAATAACTATAGAAGAAAGATTCCAAGACTGGAAACATCCGCACGAAAAGTCTTTTCACAATTTAAGATACATAGAACAAATTGATACTACAAAAAGAAATACAAACGATAGAGTCGGCGGGCGCCAACAGGGTTCAAAGACCGAGCAGCGTATCCACAAAGACATACTATCGTTCGCTGTTTATACAGTAGCAGATTTGTTTGCGGTTGTCAATGCCAAAGATAAACAATTTAACCCCGGCAAAGAAGTAAACACAAAACTCCTTAACGCCGACGGTACGCCGAGAATCTTCTATCACGGCACAGCAAACGACTTTGATGTATTCAATATGAACGAAGGCGCTTACGGAAAAGGCGCATACTTTACGACC
>JAEELT010000008.1 GCA_016282855.1 Clostridiaceae bacterium
AAGGCCGCCGTCATCGGCAAAATTTATATCCTCTATGAATATACCGAAGAGGTTTTTGCTTATATCCTTAAGACCTTTTCCGGCATCAGCGTCAATTACCGCCGTTTTTATAAGCGCTGCATCTGCCTGCACAAAGCAGACGCAGGATGTGAGCACCGCAAGAGCAAGAATAATGCAGATTGTTTTTTTTATATGTTTCATCAAATTCCCCCGTTTCGGTTTTATAATACCATACAATTCTTACGCGTGTAAATAAAAATGTTGACTTTAATTAAGATTCATTGTAAAATAGATAAAAATAAAAACCTCGTTAGAGGGGAGTAGCTTTCAACCCTTAGTCAACAACCGCCGTTTTTTCGGCTGGCTACCGGTGCATATTATTATGTTAGCAAGACCTTTAACATAGCGCCCGCTATGTTAAAGGTTTTAAATTTTAACTGAAAGGGAGAAATGCCTGATGAGACATTATCTTGAAGATGTCGGTACGGTATTCAAAGAGCTTGACAGCAGCGAAAACGGCCTTACCTCCGCCGAGGCGGAGAGAAGACTTGCCGAAAACGGAAAGAACAAGCTCAAAGAAGAAGAGAAGGAGTCTCTTGTCAAGAGATTCTTTGACCAGATGAAGGACCCGATGATTATCATCCTTCTTGTTGCCGCAGCCGTCAATGCCGTAACAGATATGTTTTCAACCGGAAGCTTCAAGTTCACGCTTCCCACCGATACTTTCATAATCCTGTTTGTTGTCATTGTCAACGCGGTGCTCGGCGTTATACAGGAGAGCAAAGCCGAAAAGGCCATAGAAGCCCTGCAGGAAATGTCGGCTTCAATGACCAAAACCTTCCGCGACGGCAAACTTGTGCAGATTAAAAGCGAGGACCTTGTTGCGGGCGATGTGATAGCTCTCGAGGCAGGTGACTCCATTCCCGCCGACTGCCGCATTATAGAATGCAACAGTATGAAAATCGAGGAGGCCGCTCTTACCGGCGAATCGGTGCCGGTCAACAAGCTTGTCAATGCGCTTATGCTTGAAGGCGGAGACGACATCACCCTCGGCGACCGTAAAAATATGGCTTATATGGGCTCAACGCTCGTTTTCGGCAGAGGCAAGGCCGTGGTCACCGCTACCGGTATGGATACCGAAATGGGCAAGATTGCCAACGCCATTTCGCTTGCCAAAGACGGCAAAACTCCCCTCGAAATCAAGCTTGAACAGCTTTCAAAAATACTTACCAAGATAGTTGTCGGCGTATGCTTATTCATCTTTGCATTCGATATTGTTACCAAGTATTTTATGGTAGCCGACAAGCCGTCATTTCTTAACCTCGCGCTCGAAAGCTTCATCACGGCTATCGCTCTTGCCGTTGCCGCAATCCCCGAAGGCCTTGTGGCGGTTATGACCATTGTGCTTGCCATAGGCGTTACCAATATGTCAAAGCGCAATGCGATAATACGCAAAATGACCGCAGTTGAAACTCTCGGCTGTACGCAGATAATCTGCTCAGACAAGACCGGCACGCTCACTCAGAATGTGATGACCGTGGTGGACCATTATTCGGATGATGACGACCTTCTTGCGCGCGCGATGGCGCTTTGTACAAACGCCGAAGTTAATGAGGACGGCACGCAGACCGGCGAGCCCGATGAGGTTGCTCTTATCAATTTCGCAGGCGCCAACGGCTTTGCGAAGAAGGCGCTCGTTGAAGAGTTCCCGAGAATCGGAGAAATACCGTTTGACTCCGGCAGAAAAATGATGAGCACTGTCCATATGGTAAACGGTAAGGTTACCCAGTACACCAAGGGCGCTCCCGATGAGATACTCAAAAAATGCAACTTCGCTCTCAGAGGCGGCGAAACGGTTCCCCTCACCGAGGAGCTTAAAAAGGAAATTCTTGCAAAGAACGCCGAAATGGGCAACAAGGCACTGCGCGTTTTTGCCTGCGCTTACAAGACTTACCCGGCAGAGCTTGCCGATTATTCACCCGAAAAGTGTGAAAATGATCTCATATTTGTCGGTCTTGTGGGTATGATAGACCCCATCAGACCCGAGGTGAAGGCGGCCATAGAGGAGTGCCGCACGGCGGGCATAACTCCCATAATGATTACAGGCGACCATATCAACACAGCCAGCGCAATCGCCAGAGAGCTCGGTATTCTTACCGGGGATGACAAAGCGATGATGGGCTCCGAGCTCGATAAATACAGCGACGAGGAGTTTGACAAAATAGTCGAGACCGTCCACGTTTACGCAAGAGTGCAGCCCGAACACAAGACAAGAATCGTAAACGCCTGGCAGAACAAAGGCTATGTAACCGCAATGACGGGTGACGGCGTCAATGACGCTCCCTCAATCAAATCCGCCGATATCGGCGTAGGTATGGGCATAACCGGCACCGACGTTACCAAGAATGTTGCCGATATGGTGCTTGCGGATGATAACTTTGCCACTATTGTTTCGGCAGTAGGTGAGGGCAGAAGAATATATGACAACATAAGAAAGGCCATTCAGTTCCTGCTCGGATCAAACCTTTCGGAAGTGCTTTCCATTTTCTTCGCCTCCATAATGAATTTCAATATCCTCTCGGCTACACACCTTCTGTTTATTAACCTTGTCACTGACTGCTTCCCGGCGCTTGCTCTCGGCCTTGAAAAGCCCGAGGCAAACATAATGAGAAGAAATCCGAGAAGCAAGAGCGACGGCATTTTCGCCGGCGGTCTCGGTGTTGACTGCCTGTATCAGGGCATTATGGTTACGGTTCTTACCGTGCTTGCGTTTTACATCGGTGAATTCCTTGAGACAGGGTCCTGGGTGTTCAGAAACATTGCTGACTGCGATGAAGGAATGACAATGGCGTTTTTCACCATGTCAATGTGTGAGATTTTCCATTCGTTCAATATGCGCTCTCAGAGGGCGTCCGTGTTCGGAATGATGGCAAAGAAGAGCCACAATATTCCTCTTTACCTCGCGATGGCTGCTTCTCTTGCCCTGACCACCGCCGTTATAGAGGTGCCTTTCTTCGCTAATCTCTTCGGCTTTGCGCATCTTGATTCCACCGCTTATGCGATAGCCCTCGGCCTCGCATTTTCAATTATCCCGATAGTTGAGTGCGTGAAGTTCTTCCAGAGGAAAGCGGCAAAAAACAGGTAACTCTCAATGCTTCCCACAGTCTGCGGTTCATATGAGCCGCAGACCTTTATTTGTTCATATTTCTTACTTGATTTTTCAATATTCTTATGATATAAGTATACTATGTCAAAAATAATTAAAAAAATTGCGGGGCTCGTCCTCACAGCTTTTCTTGTGCTTTCGGTGTGCGCTTGCGGTGTTGCTCCCGAGCCCGAGAAAGAGGAGACCTCCACATCGGCAACCACCGTGTCCAACATAGTCAGGGTTACTTTTCCCGAAGGGTTTACGGCTGCCGATATTGCAAAGCGGCTTGAGGAATACAGCGTATGCACATGCGACGAGTTCATTCAGGCGGTAAACGACCCCGCTAACCTTTCCCGGTTCGGTATTGAAATTGATTCACCCGGCGAGCGCGCTTTTTTGCTCGAAGGGTATCTTTTCCCCGACACATATGATTTCTACATAGGCGAAAAACTGGAGTCGGTCATAAAGAAATTTGCAGACAATTTCAATGCTCAGATAACAGAAGAAATGCTCGCAAGAGCGGCAGAGCTCGGCTATACGCCCGATGAAATAATCACCATTGCCTCCATTATTCAGGAGGAGGCGGGTGACCCGGATGAAATGCCGAAGGTTTCGGCAGTGCTTCACAACCGCCTTTCAAGCCCGGAGTTTTCAAAGCTCCAGTGCGATGCCTGCTCATTCTATCTCAAAAACAGCGTTATGCCGTATGTTTCTCAGGAGGATTACGAGCATTTTCAGCAGACCTACAGCACTTACAACTGCACAGGCCTTCCCGAAGGCCCCATTACAAACCCGGGCATTGATGCCGTGAAGGCAGCCCTTTATCCGGACGAGCATGAGTATTACTTTTTCGTCACGGATGACAACGGAGTATATCATTATGCCGAAACTTACAGCGAGCATCTTGAAAACTGCAAGCTCGCCGGCATTGAATAACAGGAGGATACAACAATGAAAAAAATCTTGGCAATCGCGCTTGCGCTTGTTACCGTTATCTGTCTCTTTGCTGCCTGCGGCGCTAAAGAAAGCGGCACAAAGGGCCCCAAAGAAGAAGTGAAAACCTTTGACAACTATGAGTATACGGTTCTTGAAGCCGATGACGGCACAAAAAGCGTAAAGATTACAAAATATCTCGGCACGGATCCTGTTGACGAGCTTGAAGTTTTCCCGACCATCGAGGGTATCGCGGTCACCGTTATAGGCGAGGGCGCTTTTGAAGGCTGCACCGCTCTTAAGAGAGTTAACCTTCCTTCATCCCTTGTTGCTATTGAGGACAGAGCTTTTGCATCATCATCCGTAGGTTATCTCTTCAACACCTCGGGCGCTGCTCTTGAAACCATCGGAAAAGAAGCGTTCAAAGACTGCGCGAATCTTATTCAGTTTGATATCAAGGCTGTCAAGACCATCGGCAAGGATGCCTTCGCAGGCTGCAAGAGCCTTATGGTATTCACAATAAGAACCGATGCCGATCTGAGCGCCGATTCCTTCGGCGATGCCGCAAACTTCAAGTTTGTAATCCATGAAGAATGCAGCAAACTTGTTGATTTTGCAAAGAACAGCGGTCACGAAATACAGTATTTCTGATATGAAAAGAGTAACGGGTTTATTGTTATCCGCTCTTATAGTTCTTTCAATGACCTCCCCGGCTTTTGCTGAAAAAGCCGGAGGGGTTTCTCTCAATATAGCGGTTGCGTCTGATTTGCATTATAATCAGCCCAGAGAGCGGATTGAGGGCGAGATAGATGATGAACTCTATTTCTACGCAAACAGGCGCGCGGCAATGGAGGACGAGAGCGGCTTTATTATTGATGAGTTTCTGCGCTCCTGCGCCGCGGATTCCTCGCTCGATTATGTCCTGATTTCCGGGGACCTTGCCGATAACGGCAAATCAATAACTCAGGAGCATCTTGATGTTGCCGATAAGCTCAGAGCCTTTGAAGAAGCGACAGGCAAGCAGGTCTATGTCTGCAACGGCAATCACGACTGCGGCAACAACTGCGAGACAACCAATGATAAGTTCAGGGAGATATATGCCGGCTTCGGTTTTGACGAGGCAATCGACACTCTCGAAAGGACGCTCTCCTACACCGTAAATCTCGGCGAAAAATACCGGCTGATTGTTGCCGACAGCTGCGACCCGGATAAATCCACCGAAGACGGTCTCACCTCAGACAGAGTCAGCTGGATTGTGTCACAGGCAAAGAAGGCTTATTCCGACGGCAGATATCCCGTTCTTATGATGCACCACAATCTTCTTGACCATATGCCGCTCCAGAGAGTGCTCAGCCACGATTTTATTGTAAGAAATCATCAGGCTACAGCCGAACGCCTCGCGAACGCGGGCATAAAGATTGTTTTCACCGGTCACGAGCACGGCAATGATGTGGCTTCTTACACATCTCTTTCGGGCAGGATTATCACCGACTTTTCAACAACCTCCCTCACAATGTATCCACTTGAATACAGATATGTTTCTTTTGAGGATGATGTTATCACATATTCCTGCAGGGAAATCACCGGCATTGACACCTCTGCTCTCACACTGGCCTGTGAAGGGTACACAGACGAGCAGATTGCGCTGATGAACGGGGATTTGAGAGCCTATTCAAAGGGCTTTTTCAAGGCGGGCATAAAGCACAGACTCAGTCTCTCGCTTTCCCGCGAAAAGCTCGGCATAGATGAGAGCGCATTTTATGCACCGGTAGTGTTCACGGCGGTTGACCGCCTGCTTGAAATACTCGAAATGCCTCTGTACGGGGAAGGGGGAGTATCTTCCCTTGCTTCGGACTACGGCATTGATCTGCCTGAAACCGGGTTTGAAAACGGGTGGGACCTTGCGTGTGAGATTGTTTCATATCACTATGCGGGCAACGAGCCCTTCGCTCTTGACGGTGACGAGGTAACGCTCCTTCTCAGGGTTGCCGATTTCATCATTCTGGATGCTCTTTCGGCGGTGAATGACGAAGTTTTTCTGCGCGCTGCCAACGATGTGATATCAAGGCAGGGCACGGACGGAGTCTGCAGGAAGTTCACCAAAACCGTCGCAAACACATTCGGCCCCGTGACGGCAGGGGAGTATCTGATAGTGGCCGTAGCGTCGCCTGTGCTTTACGGGCTTGCATATGACAGTGACGAAATAGACGACCTTAACGGCACGGTTGAAGGTTACGCCGCCGGTGATGAAATTGCCGCGATAGGTAATAATATCTCAGGCTTTTTTGAAAAGATTGCGCTTTATTTGTCACTGTTTATGCGCTGGTTTTCAAAGATATTCATTCCTCCCTTTTTAAAATGGATCTAAAATAATATATAGTATAAACAAATAACAAGCACAACAGACGGTCAATTTTTGTTATATTGACCGACTGATTTGTTTTGACAAATACTATATATATGTGTTATAATCCTATAAATACTATATATTGGTGAAAAAAGGACCAATTAAGAAGAGGAGACAGACAGATGATTACTTTTTCAGGCTTCGGAGTTTTTCTCGGTGACATTTCAAGGGCTGAAATCAAGCATTACACAAAAGATCCCCTTAAAGCTCAGAACAATGTCCTCAAAAAGATTATAAGACGCAATAAAAACTGTGAGCTCGGCAGAAAGCTCAATCTTAAGGATATACACTCCATCAAGGAGTTTCAGGATAAGGTTCCTCTTTCATCTTACGCCGATTATGAGCCCTATGTTGACAGAATGATAAATAACGGAGAAGACAGGCTTATGTTCTCCGGCAAAAACATACGTTACGCCTCATCGTCAGGCTCTGTCGGCAAGCCCAAAATTCTTCCCAAGGGCGTTAATGACCTCTGGAAGATGCAGTGCATAGGCTTCTCGGCATCTGTTGCCACCGCATATCACTGGATGAAAGAAAAAATGGGCGTTACAATGTATAACCAGGTAGGCCCTCTCGCCCTCAATCTTTCCGGCCATAAGCTCAATGACGGTAAGCAGTGCAACGGCGCCGGCCAGATTCCTCTGCGCTATCTCAAGTGCATCCTTCCCTTCTTCTGCACTTCCCCGCTTGAGCTCCTTTTCCCCAGCCTTGAGGATAAGCTTGACACCTCTTATCTCCATCTTCGTTTCTGCCTTGAAAATAAGAAGGTCAGTTATCTCGGCTCAATAGTTGTTACCCTGCTTACTCAGATGTTTGATTATCTCGAGGTAAACTGGGAAATGATGTGCGATGATATAGAGAAGGGTATTATCAACCCCAATATCGATATCACCCCCGAGCTTCGCAAAAAGTTTGAGAAGAAGTTCAAACCCAATCCCAAGAGAGCGGCTGAGCTCAGAGCCGAGTTTGAAAAAGGCTTTGACGATCCCATCGCTCCCAGAATCTGGCCCAGACTTCAGTGGGCGTACGGCATGATGGGTTCAAACCTTCTCGTTTATGTTGACAAGCTCCGCAAGCATATCGGCCCCAATGTACCTATTCACAATATGGGCTACGCCGCGGCAGAAGGCTTCTTTGCCGCTCCCACCGATCTCAACGTGAACGACTATGTGCTTCTTCCCTGGTGCCTCTTCCTTGAGTTCCTTCCCATCGGCGAGGATGACGATCACGCCGATTACTCGCAGAGACCTCTTCTTATGAATGAGCTTGAAGTGGGCAAAAACTACGAAATGATAGTAACCAACTTCTCGGGTCTCTACAGATACAAGATTGAAGATGTTGTCAAGGTTACCAGAATGTACAACAACACTCCCGAAGTGGAGCTTCTGTTCAGGCAAAACCTTTCAATGAATGTTGCCAACGAAAAAACCACCACCGATATGGTTGTTGCCGCCGCTGACAATACTGCCAAGGCGCTCGGCATAGAGTTCCAGGGCTTCAGCTTCTATCCTGATTTTTCAACAAAGCCTCCCAGATACACAATGCTCTGTGAAGTCAAAGGCGGAGTGCCCGATGAGGAAATGAGGCAGAAAGTCATCACCGAGATTGACGCTCAGTTTGATGAAATCAACGAGAAATACTATAAGTACAGACGCTGGGGGATGCTCAATAAGCCCGAGGTCCTCTTCCTCAAGCCCGACACTTATGTTGATTACAATAAATATCTTGCCGGCAA
Source organism: Clostridiaceae bacterium (assembly GCA_016282855.1). Classification (GTDB taxonomy): domain Bacteria; phylum Bacillota; class Clostridia; order Oscillospirales; family Acutalibacteraceae; genus CAG-177. The sequence goes on from JAEELT010000008.1 coordinate 8,224, forward strand.
GGGCATAGTGCTTAATCAGATTAAGCCCGTGACTGTTATCAACAACGAAGAAAGAGAGAAGTTCTTCTTCTCGCATGTTGATACTCAGGCTGATGTGGTTTCCTATGTGCTCGGCAAATAATCTGCAAGAGAGAGATTATGGGGAAAGCAATTAAAAAAATCACAGCTTTATTCACATGTACCGTGCTTCTGCTTACTGCCGTTTGTTTCGGCGGTAAGCAGGAGTCTTTTGCGGCAGATGATGATTATCAGCCGGTTATCTACATTATCGGCTATAATACTCACCTTGCTCTCAACAATGATCAGGAAATCAGCGCAAGCATAAAAACCGACAAGCTTACGGCAATGCTTTCTGATAATACAGATGTGTTTTTAAAAGCGTTTTTAACTCAGAACTGGTCAGATTTCAGCAAGCTTATTATTGATTTTATGGCAGACAGTTTTGAGTATCTGAGGCTTGACGGCAACGGTGAACCGGTCTATGACACGAGAACCGCCCGCCTGCAGAATGAAGACTTTGTTTACGGCAGGTCTGTAGGTCCCCGCAGGCTCAGTCAGTATAATTTCCATTATGACTGGCGCCTCGACCCCACGGAGAATATGCAGGCCCTCAGAGATTATATCGACCTTGTGCTGAGAATGACCGGCAGCGAAACATTCTCGCTGTGCGGCAGATGCGAAGGCGCGTGCCTTGCGCTGACCTACTATAAGACCTATCACGATGAGAGAATGACGGACCTTGTTTTTTACGCTTCCGCCATAAAGGGCGCCTCTCCTATAGGCGAGGCCTTCAGCGGCAATCTCTGCCTTGATCCCGACTCTGTCGAAAGATTTTTTAACGATACTGAGCTGGGCATTGATGTCAAGGTTGGCGATGTGATTGAAATCAACGATGAAACAATCATAAAAATACTCAAAGTGGCAAGTGATGTTTACGGCCTGGATATGGCCTGCTGGGCTGTGAATAATGTATATCAGCAGATTTATGACAGTATCACCCCTGAGGCGCTCAGAGCTTCCTATGGTTCCTTCCCCGGATTCTGGGCGATGGTTGAGGATGAATACTATGAGCCGGCCAAGAAACTTGTTTTCGGCGGAGTTGAGGATGAATACGCCGGACTTATTGCAAAGATTGATAATTATCATTATAACTATATGAACAAGGCCGAAGAGATAATCTCGGAAGCGAGCGAAAACGGCGTAAGAATCGCAAATGTTGTAAAATACGGCAAGCAGCCCGTGCCCGTAATCAAAGACGGCGATGTACTTTCGGACGGGGTGTGCAAAGTCGCAAACGCGTCTCTCGGAGCAAATGCCGCAAGGCTCGGGCAGAGCTTTGACGCCGCCTACACTGACGCGGCAAAAGAAAACGGCAGAGAAAGGTATATAAGCCCCGACAGGTGCATAGACGCCTCCTCCTGCATGTTCCCGGAAACCACCTGGTTCATAAAGGACCTTCATCACAATGATTTTCCCGCCGTAGCAGACAGCTTTGTATATAACATCACTCTGAATCACGATATGACCGTCACATCCGACCCTCAGTATCCTCAGTACAGCTTTTATACCCCGGCCATGGAGTTTGACTATGAGCTGGGCACTGAGGTCGTCAACGGAACCATAGAGCCGTATTCGCCCGGGAATCAGATGAGCAACCTTGACAGATATTTCAGCACAACGGCAGGCAGTTTTATAAGAAAGATAAAGCCGTATTTCGGTTTTCTGTTCAAGTTTTCAACCTTTATTCTGAAAATCCTGATACCCAGGGCAAAAGCTTAAAAAAACCGGAGCCGGAAGAGCAAATCTTCCGGCTCCTTTCAGTTCAGTTTTTTAATCGAGAAAATCTTTTCTGTAGTCGAGATTGAACGCTGCGGCAAGGTCTCTGAGATTGTCATCGGTGATTGCGCTTGCCTTCGGGAGGTGGGCTGTGAGCATGTACTGCTTTGCAGCTTTCTCAACAGTTTCAATCAGACCGAATGTTTCGTCCATATCCCTGCCTGCGCCGTAGATACCGTGCAGGGTCCAGATTACCAGGCGGTACTGCTTCATTTTTTCGGCGGTTGCTCTGCCTATTTCGTTTGTGCCGCATACCATCCAGGGCAGAACGCCTATGCCGTCGGGGAATACGACTATGCTTTCGGTCATCTGACCCCAAAGAGTTCTTGTGAGCTTTTTCTCATCGGGCTCGTGCACCTGAGTCATGGCAAGAGTGTAATCCGGGTGGCAGTGCATTATAATCCTGTTTGCAGGGTCAACTCTGAGGCGCTCAATATGGCTCATAAGATGCGCGGGAAGCTCGCTTGTAAACTTGCCTCCGTCTTTGTAGCCCCAGAGAAGCTCTGCGGTGGTTCCGTCCCGGGCGATTCTGATGATGCCGAGATTTGTTTCGGGGTCGTGCTTCACGTTTTTGAAGTATTTACCCGTGCCCGTCACAATGAAAATCCTGCCTGTAAGCTCTGAGGCGTCAAATCCTGTGGGGATTGTTCTTATTACATTGTTCAGATCAAGATACTCAGACACAACATCTTCATCGAGAATTCTGCTTATGTTTCCTCCGTTTCGTTCATCCCAGCCGAGCTTATACATAAGCGCGGTTGTTTTCATTATTTCTTTTAGAAACGGGGCTTCAAATATGTCTTTCATGCTCTTTTCACCATCACTTCATTTTCATATTTTTTGATTTCGTCTATATAGCTTTCCGGCACATTCTGCTCGCTGAGATATTCCTGCCAGATATCGCCGAAGGGCGCGGTCTTGAGCTCTTCCTGCATCACCATAAGGGAGGTGAAGTCGGCGCCGTCCTGCAGTTTACCGAGGTCAGACGGCTGCAGAAGAGCAAAGAGAAGAGCCTTCTGCACGCTTCTTACACCGGTTACCCAGGCGGAAATGCGATTTATGCTCGCGTCAAAATAATCAGTTGCAATAAACACCCTGTCAAGAGCGTCATTTCTGACTATCTCTTTGGCAATCTCTCTTGTTTCGTCATCAAAAAGTATAACGTGGTCGCTGTCCCACCTGACGGGGCGTGTCACATGCAGAGCAATCTTGTCATTAAAAAGAAGCAGTGATGAAATTTTGTCACTGACAAGCTCCGTGGGGTGATAATGACCGTTATCCATAAGGGGCGTAATGCCCTTTGAAATAGAGTAGCTCAGGCAGAATTCCGCGCTGCCAACCGTGTAGCTTTCAAGCCCTATTCCGAACACTTTGCTCTCAAGTGTGACATAGACTTTTGATTTGTCATAATCAACAGACAGTATTTCATCAAGAGAATCCCTGAATCTCTTTCTCGGGCCGAGCCTGTCGGCGGGGATGTCCTTATATCCGTCAGGAATCCAGATATTCATCACGCACGGATATCCGGTTTCACGGGCAAAGTATTCGGAAATTCTTATGCAGGCTTTGCCGTGCTCAATCCAGTATTTTCTGACCGATTCGTCGGGGGAGGAGAGGGTGAGATTGTCTTTGACCATAGGGTGTGAGAAAAACGTAGGGTTAAAGTCGATGCCGATGTTTCTCTCTTTTGCGAACTGTACCCATTTCTCAAAATGTTTCGGCTCAATTCTGTCCCTGCCCGGGTTGTCACCGTCAATAATTGCGTAGCTAGCGTGCAGGTTCAGCTTTTTCTTACCCGGAATGAGAGAAAACGTCTTGTCAATATCCGCCATAAGTTCTTCGGGCGTGCGGGCCTTACCCGGATAGTTGCCGGTGGTCTGTATTCCGCCGGAGAGAGCTTCGCGGCTGTCAAAGCCCGTGACGTCATCGCCCTGCCAGCAGTGCACCGAAATTGTAACGTCTTTAAGCTTTCTGACAGCGTCATCGGCGTTTACTCCGTATTTTGCGTATATTGCCTTTGCTTCTTCATATCTCGACATATTGTTGCCTCCTGTGTCTTTATAATGCAATTTAACACTTTTTTTCAGCTTTTTGCAATAGGGAAAGCGAAATTCTCCCGTAAAAAATCGTACTGTCCGGTGTTCGGACAATATATATGCATATGCAATAAAAATTTTGCGCAAGATATTGACATTTTCATTTATATGATATATATTATATCTGTATGTATATACCTGCCGGCGAGCGTCACCCGGTTCCGGCGGTAAAACATCTTTGAAAAAACGACACTTTTCTAATTTAAACTTATGGAGGGCTTTTAGAAATGTCAAAAAAAATTCTCGCTGTATTTCTTGTGTTGTTGCTCACACTCACAGTCAGCGCTGTAGCATTTGCCGATACCGGTGACCAAAGCGGCAGTGCAGGCAATGATATCTACTCAGGTCTTACATCCGACAATCCGGATGACCCTGACACCCCGGATAATCCGGATAATCCGGATACTCCCGACAATCCCGACAATCCGGACAACCCCGACAATCCGGACAACCCCGACAACCCCGACAATCCCGACAATCCCGACAACCCCGACAATCCCGATAATCCGGACAACCCCGACAATCCGGACAATCCCGATAACCCCGACAACCCCGACAATCCGGACAACCCCGATAACCCGGACAATCCCGACAATCCGGACAATCCCGACAACCCCGATAATCCCGATAATCCCGACACTCCCGAAGATCCTCTTCCCGAGGGCGCTTATGATTATACAAAGGATGACAGCCTTTCGGCAGAATCCGATTACAACGCCGGCGAGTTTGCTTTCGGCGGCAAGGCACCTGCGGTTTATCACATTTATGAGGGTAAAGCTTACACCGTAAAAGAAGCTGAAGAATTAGAGCTCGTTGATGATATGGGCATCACTCTTCCTTCTCATTACAATGAAGCAATCAATCTTATTGCTTACTATGCTTTCAACTGCCCCTCTTGCGGCAAAGCCAACGGAGGCACCACTCTTTCCGCAATTTACAGAGCAAACAAAGGCAGATGCATCCACTGCAACAAGTGGCTCCCCGATTACAAAACTCTCACAGTTTATCGTTTCATTACCGTAGATCAGACAAGCAAGCATTTTGATACTTTCTCCGGTATGAACTTTGTAAACCGCGCAAAGAGTGTTTACGGCTCCACTGCAGGTCTTTACGGCAAAGGTAAAGATCTTCCCCAGAGTTTTCTTACCTTTGAGACCGAAACGATAAAGAATGAAGACGGAGAAGACGAAGAGACCATCATCCACTATGACCGCCTTGAGAGCTTCAAGACTTCCGGTCTCGGCGCAAGCAGCTTTATGTCACTTCTTTGGGATGTGCTTTCAAAGTACACCTACAGACAGGAGAAGCATGTAAACAGCGAAGTAACAATCAAAGTTTATAACGCAATGTCCACTGCCCTTATCAAGATGATTGAAGGCATCGAGGCTGCGCTCAGATTCTTCCCCACTCTTATTTTCTGATTAAAAGCATAAAAAAGCTCCCGTCTTAAGGCGGGAGCTTTTATGTTTTATCCGAGTATTTTCTCTCTCATTATTTCGCCTGTTTCTTTTATCATTCGCAGCCACGGCAGCACTGCTCTCTCATCAAAATCACAGGCGCAGTTTGTCTGGGCAAATGTTTCAAAGCTAAGGTCCGCGTCATAGCCGATGCCTCTGAGTGAGTTGCAGAAACGGTTCCAGTCTATTGTGCCCGTGCAGGGGGCCATATGCTGGTCGGAGGTGCCGTTGTTGTCGTGAACGTGCAGGCATTTTATTCTCTTGCCAACAATCGGCACATAGACCTCAAAATCGTGGTGCAGCAGGTTCAGATGTCCTGTATCAAGGCAGAGGCCGAAGGCTTCTCTGCCGGCCATATCATTGAACATATCGATATATTTCACGGCTTCTTCCGGGTACCCGCAGTTTCCCTGATACCTTACTCCTCTGTGATTTATGAAAAGGTTTTCAAGGCAGACGGTAACGGATGTTTCCTTCAGGACGGGAATAAGGGATGAATAGAGCTTCACGTTCATATTGTGCACATCTTCCCGTGTGCCAAGTGAACCGTCCATGGCAAAAGGTATGCCGTGAATAACGAGATTTTTGCACCCGGCATAATCGCAGTATTTAATGTTCCCTTTAAACACTTCTATGGCGTAATCGAGGAAATCCGGGTCGCCTTTTGAGTAAGCGGGGAAGGGCGCGTGCGCCTGAGAGATTTCAAGGGAGTTGTTTTGGATTTCTTCAAGCTCACGTGCGTAATGGCTGATGATTTCATCACTTGATTTTTCAAATATGCACTTGCCCCTGTAAGTCCTGTCTCTGATGTCCGAGCCGTTCCAGGCATGGTCAAGATTCCAGTCAATAGCCTCAAACCCGGCTTCCCTTATTGCGGCATAGCCTTTTTTTATGCCCAGTCTGTCAACTACATCGCCTGTCTGCACACATAATTTCATTTTGTAATGCTCCTTTCTGGGTAATATATTGAAAATGAGTTTTTCATTTGGTACAATATTCACGGAGGTGCGGTGATATGAAGAGTAATTACACCCGCTTTTATAAAAATCTTTACCGCTTGTTTGACGGGGTAACTCCGCTTTCCGCCGACTGCGGCGAAATCTGCGGGGGTGCCTGCTGCCGCGGCAGCGAAGACACCGGTATGATTCTTTTTCCCGGTGAAAGCACTTCTTTAGAGGTTAAGCAGACGCACGGCAGAAGGTACGCAATCTGCCGGGGAGAATGCGACAGGCTTACAAGGCCGCTCTCCTGCAGAATTTTTCCGTTTTTTCCCATGCTTACCGATGACGGCGAAATAAGAGTAACCGCGGACCCGAGGGGCAGAAGCATCTGCCCGCTTGTGAGAAACGCGCCGAATATTGCCTTTGACACCTCTTTTATCAGGCGGGTTTATGTCGCCGGCAGGGCGCTTTCAAGGCAGCCTGAGTGCCGTGAGCTTCTCAGGGAAATCACCGCTGAAATAAACGATATATTTATGCTTTCCGCGAAAATCGGGGGAGAAAAAGATGAGTTATAAAGAAAGTTTTCACACGCATACAAAATATTGCGACGGAAAGAATACTCCCGAAGAGATGGTGCTTTCTGCCATATCAAAAGGCTTCACCGCTCTCGGTTTTTCGGGGCATTCCAATTTTGATTTTGACTGCGGATGGTGTATGAGCAAAGAGGGTACCGCGGACTATATCAAAGAGGTAAATTCTCTGAAAGAAAAATACGCCGGAAAGATAAATATTTATCTCGGTACTGAGCATGATGTGCTCAGTTCAATAGACAAAGCCGTTTATGACTACACTCTCGGCGCGGTTCACTATCTTTCGTTTGACGGAGAACATTTTGATGTTGATGCTTCTGCCCGGTGCCAGCTTGACACCGCAAACAGGTTTTTCGGCGGCTCAATGCAGTCATACGCCGAAGCTTACTTTGAGCAGGCGGGGTCAATCCTTGAAAGAACAGACGCGGATATCATTGCTCACTTTGACCTTGTGACCAAATTCAATGAGCACGGCGAGCTGTTTGACACGGGCGAAAGAAGATATATCAGCGCCTGTACCGACGCTCTTGACCGGCTCCTTCCGTACGGGCGGCCGTTTGAAATCAACACCGGGGCAATAGCCAGGGGCAAGAGAGAAACGCCTTACCCGTCGCTTGAAATTGCACGGTATATTCATTCAAAGGGAGGATTTTTTATTCTCACTTCCGACTGCCATAACGCTGATATGCTTGACTGCTTCTTTGATGATGCGCTCGAAATGTACGGCGGGTTCAACATTGTTTCTTTTGAGGAAATAATAAAAAATAATCAGACACAGTAAAGGTTCATATCCCAACAGGGTATGTACGGGTGGTGTCTTATTTCAAACCGGTAATCCGGTCTGATTTGCTTAACGAGCAGGGGTATTTCAAAAATATCCCTGCTTTTGTGATAAAGGGCGATATTCAGCTTCGGTTTCTGAGCGGCAACAGTCTGCGCCGCTCCGCGCAGAACAGCTCTTTCCTCGCCCTCAACATCAATTTTTATATATGTTACGGTCTTGTTTTTGCAGATTTCGTCTGCTGTAAGGCTTCTGATCTCTCTGCCGGCGCCTGAAACGGATGATTGCCTGCCTCCTTTTGCCGCGAAAGAGACGGTGCCGCAGCGGTCCGAAACGGCGGCGTTCACGGCTGTGAAACGCTCAAGCTCAGCGCAGTTTTTTATAAGAGAAGCAAAACTTTTCGGGTCCGGCTCGGCTGCGGTAATGCACGAGTATTTCCCGCCGCAGTAGTGTATGAATTCAGCTACGGTGTCGCCCTTATAGGCGCCTATATCGAGAAAGTGCTCGTTTTCCGTCAGCTTCAGAATGCTGCCGTACGCCTCGTCCTTGGAGCTGGAGGATGACACAAGTATGTCGATATCTCCCGAATACATGAAATTAACGCATTGCGAAAATATTTCCGCTGATTTTCCCGTAAAAAGGGAATACGCGCTGTTAAGAGCATCGATATGCTCACAGACGAAATCTCTGTTGAATATTTCATCACCGTAAACGGGTACCACCGGCACAATGGTGCGGTATTGTTCTTTTACTTTGAGAATGTGATTTATAACTTCGGGCCTGTGTGTGCCGAACGCTATGCACAGTATGAAGTCGCCCGTAAACTCGCTCAGTCTCTTCACGGTAAAGCCTCTGAAGCGCTGACCTCTGACAAAATCGTCGCTTGCGCAAACACCTTTTACGGCTATACCGAGCCTGTTGAATTCATCAATAACTCTGTCCGCTCCGTTCCCCATGCCGTAAATCACGGCAGGCAGGCCGGAGCCGGCGATTGTTTCCCACGATGTTTTTTCGGGCAAAGCGAGTTTCGACATCTTTACACCCCCGCAGTATTGTACCATAAGTTGACCGGCGCTTCAATAAATTTGCACGCGAAATATTGAATTTTACGATATAAAGTGTTATATTTAAATTTAATATAATAACAGGAGGAATCCGTTATGAGAATTCTTTTTCAGGGCGATTCAATTACCGACGCAGGCAGAGACCGCAGCGATATGCACAATCTCGGGCCGGGCTACCCCCACTATGCGGCGGAGTATATAAGATTCAGATATCCGGATGAGGATTATGAATTCATCAACCTCGGAATCAGCGGTGACCGCACGGAAGACCTTGTTGCAAGGCTTCAGAGCGAATTCATAGATATAAACCCGGATGTTGTTTCAATTCATATAGGTGTCAATGACACCTGGCACCGCGCGGGTGACAAAAGCTGGATGAGCGATGAGGAGTTCGAAAAGAACTACCGCACCGTGCTTCAGGCGATTAAGGATAAAACCCACGCAAAAATCATTATGATTGAGCAGTATCTTCTGCCGGATGATGAAAAAGATTTTATGCGTGAGGATCTTAACGGCAAAATCGATGTTACCAGAAAACTCGCGAGGGAATACGCGGATGTATATATTCCCCTTGACGGCATCTTCGCCAAGGCGTGTGTTTATAAACCCTCACGCCACTGGTCCGATGACGGGGTTCATCCAAACAAAAACGGCGCTGAATTCATCGGGGGCGTTTATGCCGATGCGTTCGCCGAATTGATCGGATAGGAGATTGAAATGGAAAAAGTAAAAAAGGCGCTCAATTATATTTTTATTGACGGCCTGTCGGGTATGGCACTCGGTCTTTTTGCGACTCTTATTATCGGCACTATTCTTGACCAGATTGCTTCATTCATTCCCGGCACCCCGGGGCTCTGGCTTTCTTACGCGGCGCTTGTCGCGAAGTCGCTTACCGGCGCGGGTATAGGCGCCGGTATGGCACAGAAATACAAAAGCTCGCCTCTCGTTACCGTATCCGCCTGCGTTGCGGGTATGGTAGGCGCATTTGCGGCAAAGCTTATCGCGGGCTCGGTTACGGGTGACGCCGGTATGCTTTACACAGGCCCGGGTGACCCGCTCGGAGCGTTTATAGCTGCCTTCTGCGCAATTCAGGTGGGCAAGCTTGTAAGCGGCAAAACAAAGCTTGATATACTTGTTACTCCCGCCTGCTCGGTTATTGCCGGCTCGGCGGCAGGCCTCATTGTCGGCCCTCCTGCAGGCGTTATTTCAACTAAGCTCGGCGAGCTTATTATGTGGGGCACTGAGAGGCAGCCCGTGCTTATGGGCATTATCGTGAGCGTGATTATGGGCATATGCCTTACTCTTCCCATCAGCAGCGCAGCTCTCGGAATCATTCTCGGGCTCGGTGGTATTGCCGGCGGGGCGGCGGTTGTCGGCTGCAGCTGCCAGATGATAGGCTTTGCAGTAATCAGCTACAGAGAAAACAAACTCGGCGGATTATTTGCCCAGGGGCTCGGCACCTCAATGCTTCAGATGCCAAACATACTTCTTCATCCGCAGATATGGATTCCGCCCATAGTTGCCAGTGCAATTCTCGGCCCCGTTTCAACCAGAGTTCTCGGCATGACCTGCAACGCAGCCGGCGCCGGTATGGGCACGAGCGGCCTGGTCGGGCAGTTTATGACCTTCTCTGCCATGAACGAAGCGGGCAAAGATGTTAAAATCATTATTGCAGAGATAATCGTTATGCACTTTATTCTGCCTGCGCTTATCAGCCTCGGAGTATCCGAGCTTATGCGCAAAAAGAATCTGATTCATTTCGGCGATATGGAGCTTAAAAACATTAACTGACACACGATATAAATAGAGGGAGGAATTAGAGTGAATAAAAAAATCACCTGTATAATCCTGACTGTTGCGATTGTACTCTCTTGCCTGACTGTAAATGCCTTTGCCAATACGGATGTCACAAATCCTGCCGAGCAGAAAATGTACACCGTGCTCGATAAGGCAGTCAACGCTCTCGTCGGCGGTATAGCGGCCCTGATAGTCACTCCCGACTGGCCGGCAAAGGATAATTATAAATCCGAAAATTTCTATCCCGGACTTACCCGTGATGAATTTCTCGATGAACCCGCAGAAAACGCAAAATGGAGCGTAGGTTATTCCAACGCTTCCATTCTCACCGGCAAGGAAGTCGGCGGCGGTGACTATTATGTGGGCGGTAGTCTCTCGGTAAGCAAGAAACTCGCCACATATCAGTATGATGATCAGAAGGTCAGGACAGTCGCTGTTTCGGACGGCAGGGGTATCACTCTGTTTGCCTGCCTCGATGCTTACGGCCTTGCCTCAACAGATGTCAGAGCAATCAGGGGCAGATTCGCTCAGTACGCGAAAGAGCAGAATCTCAACATAACAAGCATAAATATCTCCGTGCTTCATCAGCACTCCTGCGTTGATACGTTCGGTATGAACGGCGACATAGTAAACGCTCTGTTTACATCATCCGTGAGGAATCTTCTCCGCAGGAAGCTTCCAAACGGCCAGAACCCCGAATATATGGAAAACCTTTACAATGTAACAGTAAACTCAATGAAGAATGCCGTGGCGGATATGAAGCCGGGTACCCTTTATTACGGCAAAGCGGATGTTGCCGAATATATAAGAGACAAGCGCGCACCCGAAGTGTTTGACGGCAACCTGCACAGATTCCGTTTTGTGCCGGATGAGAGCGGCCAACCCGAAACCTGGATTTGCAACGGCGCCATTCACTGCGTGGGCAACGGAGCGGGCGGCACCGAGCTTACCGCAGATTATCCATATTATATGGAGAAATACATAAACGAAAACTACGGTGCCAATTTCTTTTTCATTCAGGGCGCTGAGCTTGCCATATCCGACCAGAAGAAGGATATTCAGCCCGAGCAGGAGCTCCTTGATAAATACAGCGATAATGAGGGCTATGCCTATATCATCACATACGGGCAGATTCTCGCTCAGAAGCTTGGTGAAATCACCGGAGAAACAGAGGTCGAGCCCATATTCAACATTGCCCATAAAGAAATCTGGCTTAAAATAGACAACAATATCCTTGTGCTTGCCGCTAAGGGCGGCCTGCTTGTAAATTCCGTGGCAAAATCGGGCCCGGGCAAATATGAAATACTCACGGAGATAGGCTATGCCGAGTTTGGCAAAAACATCGTTGTGCCGATTATTCCCGGTGAGCTTGCTCCCGAAATAGCCTTCGGCGGCGCGGATACAGCGGAGACTTCGTGGTACGGCGAAAACTGGGCTTATGATTCCTTTGCCGACCTTGCCGGAGAAAGAGAAGTTATCGTATTCGGCATAACCAATGATCAGATAGGCTACATACTCACTTCAAACAACTGGCACTCATACTTTACCGAAAATGAAGAAATCGTTTCTACCGGCAGATATGCGGGCGAAACGATTGCGGGCGAATACACAGCTCTTTATAACTCCTTTAACTGAGAACGGAAAACTCTATGGAAAAACTGAGAAATGCGGTAAAGGGCACGGATTTTATCCTGTATTTTATTTGCATTCTGACTTCCGCGTTCGGCTGCCTTATGGTTTACTCTGCAACGCGCAACGATGCAATAAAAAACGGTTTGCTGCTTGACAGGGAATGCCTTGTTATGGTGCTTGCCGCCGCTATAGGAATAGTTCTCTGCCTGATAATTTCATTTATTGATTACAATTCAATAGTCAGGATATGGATTCTCGTGGCGGGTGTCTGCCTTGCTCTTGTCGGCTCGCTGTTTATCTGGGGAGAAGCCCCGGCGGACAGACCTGACGCACGATGCTGGCTTCCTATTATCGAGACCGGCTCTCTTACCGTTTATTTCCAGCCGTCGGAGCTCGCTAAAGCCGGATTTCTTGTGACTTTTGCCGCGCATATAAACGCGGTCAGGCAGGAGATAAACTCTGTTAACAATATCCTGTTGCTTACAATTCACGCTTTCATACCGATAGGTCTGATTATTATGACTGACGACCTCGGCTCCGCCATAGTGTTTGCCTTTATGTTTATGGGTATGATGTTTATGGCAGGCCTCAGGCTCAGGTATTTCGCCATAGCGGTCGGCGCCGTGCTCGCGGCCACGCCGCTTCTCTGGACGAAGTTCCTATCATCGTTTCACAGGCAGAGGATACTTGCCATTTATTATCCTCAGGCGCTCAGCGAGAGCGTATATGAGGCCAGAATATATCAGCAGCAGAGAGCTGTGAACGCCATAGGTTCAGGCGGATTTTTCGGCGACGGCCTGTTTAAAGGCACTTACACTCAGTCCCCCTCGGGCATACCAGTAAACGAAAGCGATATGGTTTTCTCCGTGGTAGGGGAGGAGCTCGGCTTTTTGGGCGGCTTCCTGCTGCTCGCAGTGCTTACGCTTATCTGCGTGAGAATAATGATAACCGGCAGAAAATCGGCAACTCTCACCGGCTCAATCATATGCTACGGCACCGCGTTCATGATTGCCTCACAGGTTGTAATGAACATAGGCATGTGCCTCAAGCTCCTTCCTTGTATAGGCATCACGCTCCCGTTCATAAGCGCGGGCGGCTCCGCAAATCTTTGCATTTACCTTGCAATAGGGCTTGTGATGAGCGTTTACAGATACAACAGGCAGACCGGAGTTTCAAACTTCAGATTTGACGGAATAGCCACTCCTTTTGACTGATACGGAGAAATAATATGAATTCATTCAGAAAAGCATTATCTGTTCTTCTTGCGCTGTGTACCGCGCTTCTTCCGCTGTTTCTGACCTCCTGCTTATTTACGGAGCTTACGGAGCCCGAAACACAGATTGAAACAGTGTCGGTGGTTTACGACGATACCGAGACGCAGACCCGTGAGACACAAATAACACAAACCTCGGCTGCTTCGACGACATGGTACACATATACTACCGAAAAGCCGTCAACCACCCTTTCAACTACCGAAAAAAAGCGCGGAATTGATGAAAACGGCAGCTACTACTCCAGGGATGATGTTGCGCTTTATGTTCATACATATCATCATCTGCCGCCGAATTATATCACCAAAAAAGACGCCAGAGCCCTCGGATGGAACGGAGGTCCGGTTGACCCGTATTTTCAGGGCGGAGCCATAGGCGGCGATTATTACGGTAACTATGAGGGTAAGCTGCCCGATGGCAAGAAATATTATGAGTGCGACATAGACACCCTCGGCAAATCAAAGCGGGGCGCAAAAAGGCTTATTTATTCGCCCGACGGCACCGTTTACTACACGGATGACCATTACAACAGTTTCACACAGCTTTATTGAGGAGACGCGAGATGAAAAGAAGGGTTCTTGACGGCAAGCAAATGACATCGAGAAAGCAGGCGCATCTCTATATTGCCGGGAAACTCGGCTTCCCCGATTACTACGGCTGCAATCTTGACGCGCTTGCGGACTGCCTCGGAGAAATCGGAGTAAAAACAAAAATAACACTTAAAAATTTTGCCGATTTTGAGGCAAACCTCGGCTCTTACAGCAAAGGTTTTATCAGGGTGTTTGAGGATGCAGGCGAAGAAAACGAAAACATCATATTCAGATGTGAATAACTGCATTCTGCCGTATAAAAAAGCAAATAAACTGTAAAAAACGGGCGGTCAATACCGCCCGTTTTTAATAATATTTATGTTTGTTTCTTATTTCTTTGTGCCGAAGAGCCCGCGTATAATAGAGGTGGTTCCCGTTCTCATAACAGATGAAAGAGCGTTTGTCGCCGCTCTCTTGCCGATTGTGGCGGCAGATGAGGTCTTGCCCCCGAGCACAGAGTTTACCATATTTGTGCTTACTGATCTTGCCACGGATGAGGCCGCGCTTGTAGCTGCTTTCTGAGCGGCTTTGGAAAATGCCGCGCTGCCGGATGATGAGCCGCCTTTTCGGTAGTTTGTGAGGCGCCTGCCTTCTTTCTCGGCCTTTTCAGCCTCTTTCGCGGCTTCCTTCTCGGCCTTTATTCTTTCTTTCTCTTCAGCTTCGGCTTTTGCCTGAGCCTCCTGCTCCTCCTGAAGCACCTGCTCCGCCTTGCAGATGATTTCATATGCTGATTCGGCATCAACAGTATCTCTGTATTTGAGCTCGAATTCATCTGAAACTATTATGGCGTTTATGCTCTCATCGTCCGCGTTGCCCATAAGGCTCTGAGGGGGAAGAATTCTTGCTTTTTCAACGATTGAGGGTATGCCTTTTTCATCAAGGAAGCTTACAAGAGCTTCGCCCGTGCCGAGAGCCATAAGCTCTTTCTCGGTGTTGAAAGCGGGATTTGCGCGGAACGCGGATGCCGCCGCTCTGACCGCCTTCTGTTCGGCGGGGGTGTATGCCCTCAGACCGTGCTGCACTCTGTTTGAAAGCTGAGCGAGAACCTCATCGGGGATATCGGAGGGGGACTGGCTTATAAAGAATACGCCTACGCCCTTGGAGCGAATAAGCTTTACAACCTGGATAATCTTGGTGATAAGGGTTTTTGAAGCGCCTGTAAAGAGCATATGCGCCTCGTCAAAGAAGAATATGATTCTCGGCTTGTCAAGGTCGCCTACCTCGGGCAGCTTTTCGAAAAGCTCGTTGAGCATCCAGAGAAGAAAGGTCGCGTAAACCGTGGGGCTCTGCACAAGGCGCTGGCTTGAAAGGATGTTTATATACCCTCTGCCGTCGGAGTCCGTGCGCATCCAGTCTCTTATATCGAGCATAGGCTCGCCGAAGACTCCTTCACCGCCTTCCTCTTCAAAAGCGAGCAGGGCGCGCTGGATAGCGCCTATGCTGGCGGTGGAAACATTACCGTAAAGAGTGGTGAACTCCGCTCTGTTGTCGCCGACATACTGAAGCATCTTTCTTAAATCCTTCAGGTCGAGAATCGGCAGAGCGTGCTCATCGGCAACCTTGAACACCACATTGAGCACACCCGTCTGTACATCCGTCAGGTTAAGAAGGCGGCCGAGCAGGGTGGGACCCATATCCGAAACCGTAACACGCACAGGGTGTCCTTTTTCGCCGAAAATATCCCAGAATCTTGTGGGGTATGATTTATACACAAAGTTTTCAATGCCGAAGCGGGCAATACGGTTCTGCATATCTTCGGTGTCTCTGCCGGGCTTGCACATACCTGAGAGGTCACCCTTGACATCGCTGAAAAATACGGGAACACCCATATCCGAAAACGACTCCGCAATCACCTTGAGAGTGATGGTCTTGCCGGTGCCGGTCGCTCCGGCGATAAGGCCGTGGCGGTTTGCCATTTTGGGGAGAATATAGCAGTTTTTGTCTGACTGAGCTATCCAGATTTTCTGATCGGAATACATAAATTGCCCTCCTCTTTTATTGTGAAAACAGGGGTTTTCTCTTGAATTTTATTCTAACACAGCTATAATAAAATGTAAAGATATTATATACTGTTATTTAACAGGTAAGACGGTGATGAAATGGCACAGGCAAAATATGTATTCTTCATTGATATTGACGGCACTCTTATGAATGACGGCGTTATCTGCGCACGCAACAGGAGAGCGATAAAGTACGCGCGCGAAAAGGGGCATTATGTTTTTATAAATACCGCCCGTTCAATGGCAATTATACCTGAAAAAATCAAAAAAATACCTCTTGACGGCTTCGTAACAGCGCTTGGCTGCTGTATTTATGTGAATAAAGAGAAAATATATTCAACCGCATTCCCTGTTGATTATATGGCTGAGATTTACGATTATCTCACTTTGCGTGGCAGGACTGTGTATATTGAAGGCAC
The DNA here is from genome assembly GCA_016282855.1 of Clostridiaceae bacterium. GTDB lineage: Bacteria > Bacillota > Clostridia > Oscillospirales > Acutalibacteraceae > CAG-177. The sequence goes on from JAEELT010000008.1 coordinate 24,698, forward strand.
AGATTATCTTATAAAAAACAGCAGTGATGATAAATATACCGGCTGGATTTACGCCGGGGACGGCAAAACGCTCAGAGAGAAATTTGCCTATGCCGAGATGCCTAAGGTGTTTATACCGGATGTGCTTTCCGATGAGGAGTGCGCCGCGCTCTCGGAGGTTAACCTTTACAGGCATCCCGGGTACACCGAATTCTGTGTCAAAGGTCACGATAAGGCAACCGGTATTGAAATGGTTATGAATCACTTCGGTATCGATATGAAATACAGCGTCGCCGTGGGCGACAGCATAAACGATCTTGAGATGCTGCGCGCCGCGGGCATTGCCGCAGTAATGCAGGAAGCACCCGCACAGGTAAAAAAATACGCAGACATAATTACCGGCCCGGCAAAGGACGGGGGAGTGGCTGAAGGCATACTCAGGGTGATAAACGGTGATATATAAAAACTGCCGCAAACGGTCAGACCCGTTTGCGGCAGTTGTCTTTTATGATGTTTTACAGTATCGAGTAGCTTACCACCAGAGCGGCAAACACGATTGATACCATTGAAAGAATCTTGATAAGAATGTTGATTGAGGGGCCGGAGGTATCCTTGAAAGGATCGCCTACAGTGTCACCCACGACAGCGGCCTTGTGGTTTTCGGAGCCCTTGCCGCCGAATTTGCCGCTCTCAATGTATTTTTTCGCGTTGTCCCAGGCGCCGCCCGAATTGGACATAAACACAGCCATAAGGAAGCCCGATGCGGTTGCGCCCGCGAGCAGACCTACAACGCCTGTGGGGCCGAGAACCATACCTACTATAATCGGCACGATAATAGCTACAACGGTGGGCAGAATCATTTCGTGAAGGCTGGATTTTGTGCAAAGGTCAACGCATTTTGCGTAGTCAGCGTCGGCTTTGCCTTCCATAAGCCCGGTAATCTCTTTGAACTGACGGCGTACTTCCTTCACAACGCTCTGCGCCGCTCTGCCGACTGAATTCATTGTCAGGGCCGCAAACACGAAGGGTAGACAGGCGCCTATAAACAGGCCGATAAGCACTGTGGGATTGTTTACGGCGAGGTTCCTGATTTTTTCTGCGCCGCCGTCAATGCTCTGAATCTTGTTGATATATGATGCCATAAGAGCGAGAGCGGTGAGTGCGGCTGAGCCGATTGCGAAGCCCTTGCCCGTGGCGGCCGTGGTATTGCCGAGCGAATCGAGCGCGTCGGTTCTTTCTCTTACTGATTTGTCGAGGCCTGCCATTTCGGCAATGCCGCCGGCGTTATCGGCAACAGGGCCGTAAGCGTCGGTAGCGAGAGTGATGCCGAGCGTTGAGAGCATGCCTACAGCGGCGAGCGCTATGCCGTAAAGACCCATTGAAGCGCTGCCTGCGCCTCCGGATACGAAATAAGCAACAAGCACGCACACGGATACTATGATAATGGGTATGAGCGTTGAGAGCATACCGACCGAAAGCCCGCCGATGATGATGGTGGCCGTGCCCGTTTCACTGGTCTTTGCGAGATTTTGTGTAGGCTTATAGCTGTCGGAGGTGTAATACTCAGTCGATCTGCCTATGAGAACGCCGGAGATGAGACCGGCAAGAATAGCGAAATAAACAGTCCAGCTGTCTTTGAGGAAGAAATAAACGAGGGGGAACGAAGCGAGCGCGATAAGTATTGCGGAGAAGTTGGTGCCTCTTGAAAGAGCAGAAAGGAGCTGCTTCTGTGATGCGCCTTCTTTTGTCTTTACAAAGAATGTGCCCAGAACAGAGCAGAGAACACCGATTGCCGCTATGCACAGGGGCAGAGCCATCGCGCTGAAGGATTTGAATGCCGCCACGCCGAGCGCGCAGGATGAGATGATTGAGCCGACATAGGATTCATAAAGGTCCGCGCCCATACCGGCAACGTCGCCTACATTGTCGCCCACGTTATCTGCTATAACAGCAGGGTTGCGGGGGTCATCCTCGGGGATACCGGCTTCAACTTTACCCACAAGGTCAGCGCCTACATCGGCGGCCTTTGTGAATATACCGCCGCCCACACGGGCGAAGAGAGCCATTGATGAAGCGCCCATACCGAAGGTGAGCATCGCGTCTGTAACGGCTTCGTCGGGAAGCTTTACTATAAACTTAAGGATAAGAAGCCATATTGTGATATCAAGAAGGCCGAGGCCTACCACGGTAAAGCCCATAACCGAGCCCGCCGAAAAAGCGACTCTCAGACCTTTGTTGAGGCCCTCCATGCAGGCGTTCGCTGTTCTCGCGTTGGACGCGGTGGCAATTTTCATGCCTATAAATCCGGAAAAGCCGGAGAAGAATCCGCCGGTAAGAAAAGCAAACGGCACATAAGGGGTGAGAAAACCGAACACAGCCATCGCGCCGAGCACAACAAACATAACCGCAAAAAAGATTATTACTATTCTATACTGACGGCTGAGATAGGCGTTGGCACCCTTTCTTACTGAGCCGGAGATTTTTTTCATCAGGTCATTGCCTTCGGAAAAGCCGAGCACTTTTTTTGCTGTGAGCGCCGCAAACAGCAGGGCAAGCACAGAGGCTACGGCTGTTGCCGCAACAATGAGTATTTCTCTGTTTATCATATTATGCCTCCTGGGGAAAAAATGGATCATTCATAAAAGATAATAAGCCATCTAAACAAGCAGATGGCTTATTGTGGCGCGCTGCAAGGGACTCGAACCCCTGACCTTTTGGTTCGTAGCCAAACACTCTATCCAGCTGAGCTAGCAGCGCATACGCAATCTTTGATTGCCAAGTAATCATAACACACATGTTTATAAAAATCAATATTTTTTTTATTTTATTTCATAACTTCTCTTAACAGGTTTACAATTATACGCTTTTGCGGTATAATTCATTTTACCGTACGAAAGGGGGAAAAAGAATGGCATACGCAAAATTCGCTGAATTCTATGACGGCCTCAATGCAGGGGCTGAATATGATAAACGGGCGGAATACTGCGCCGCATTGCTTAAGGCGCAGGGCATTACCGGCGGCATATTGCTTGACCTCGGCTGCGGCACGGGCACAATGAGCCTGCTGATGGCTCAGAGAGGCTACTCGGTAATCGGCGTTGATTTAAGCGCTGATATGCTCTCGTGCGCGAGAGAAAAAGCGGCGGCGGCCGGTGCCGATATTCTTTTTCTCAACCAGGATATGACGGACCTTGACCTTTACGGCACAATCAACGCTTGTGTCTGCGTGCTTGACTGCATCAATCACCTTGATTCGATTGAAGATGTCAAAAAAGCTTTTGATAAGGTGTCGCTTTTCACAGAGCCGGGCGGGCTTTTCATATTTGACGTGAATACCGTTTACAAACACAGGCAGGTGCTTGCGGACAATGCCTTCATTTTTGAGAATGAGGATGTTTTCTGCGCCTGGCAAAACGAGCTTTATGACGATGACAGCGTTGATGTTTCACTCGATTTCTTTGAAAAATCCGGTGATAAATACCAAAGGTACAGCGAGTATTTTACCGAAAAGGCATACCCTCTGAGCGAGCTTGAGGATGCTCTGGCGCAAAGCGGCTTTGAGGTGACGGGAATATATGACGATCTGAGCGGAAACGGCGTGAGTGAAAACACGGAAAGAGCCGTTTTCGTCGCGAGAAAGAGGTAAAAGAATGGGGAAAGCAGTCAGAATGATTTCATCGGACGGCACGCTTACCGCCATGGCGGTTGACTCGGCCGATATAGTTGAGAGCGCAAGGGAAATTCACCGCACAAGCTCCGTTATTACAGCAGCGCTCGGGCGCCTTCTCACGGGCGCTTCAATGATGGGAGCGGTGCTTAAAAATGAGGATGACAGCGTTACTCTGCGTATAAACGGAGGCGGGCCGGCGGGCTCGCTTATCGCCGTTTCAGACAGCCTCGGCAATGTTAAGGGATACGCGGAGTGCCCCGATGTGCAGCTGCCTCTTAACAGCAAAGGCAAGCTCGATGTAGGCTCAGCTGTCGGCACGGACGGCACGCTGACAGTGATGAAGGACCTCGGTATGAAGGAGCCCTATCTGGGTCAGATTCCCATAGTAAGCGGCGAAATTGCGCAGGACATTACCTCCTATTTTGCGCTCAGTGAGCAGACACCCACTGTTTGCGCACTCGGCGTGCTCGTGGATAAAAGAACGGGCAGCGTTATCACAGCCGGCGGGTTTATCATTCAGCTGCTTCCGACGGCGCTCGATGACACAATCGACAGGGTGGAGGAGTGCGTGAAAGATATTCAGCCCGTTACAACAATGCTCGGTGAGGGCCTGACGCCTGAGGAAATATGCAGAAAGGTGCTCAGGGGCTTTGATCTTGAGCTTCTGGATGAATTCAGCCCTGTTTACAGGTGCGACTGCAGTAAGGAGCGCGTTTCAAGAGCTCTGATTACCCTGGGCAAAGAAGAACTGCTTGAAATCGCGCAGGACGAAAAGACGGAGATATCCTGTCATTTCTGCAACAGAAAATATTATTTTACTCCCGACGAAATAAGGGCCCTGGCCGACAGCAAATAAAATGCCGTTTTTTTAAAAAAGTGCTTGACAATCGGGATAATCTATAGTAATATAAATTTCGCCGCTTAAGCGAGCGGCGGTTTGGGAGCATAGCTCAGCTGGGAGAGCACCTGCCTTACAAGCAGGGGGTCACAGGTTCGAGCCCTGTTGTTCCCACCAAAATGGCCCGGTAGCTCAGTTGGTTAGAGCACCAGCCTGTCACGCTGGGGGTCGACGGTTCGAGCCCGTTCCGGGTCGCCATTGGCCTGTGTAATGAGAGTTATGCAGGCCCTTTTTTGTGCCTTTGTAGCTC
>JAEELT010000066.1 GCA_016282855.1 Clostridiaceae bacterium
AATGTCATTCTCCTTTACAGTAACAGACTCATTTCCTTTAAGCGGGCAGCTGACAAAATGAGCATGTCCTCTTATAATATCTTCAGCGAACGCTCTGCAGTTGGGAGCGCCGCACGCGCCGCAGTCAATACCGGGCAGTGTCGATTTAAGCTTCTGTATATCGGCCATCATCCTCATGGATTCGGCAATGCTGTCTGAAAGTCTTGAAATCGGTTCATATTCGGGAAGCTCATTGAACAGATAGCTCTCGGGAATATACTGCGACTGTTCTTTTGTCAGATTGTTTCTCGAGACTGGCAGACCGTGACGCAGAGCCTGAAGTCTTGCTTTAGCGATAAACGGATTCTGCACGGTCATAACTCCGCCGACACACCCGCCGGGGCAGGCGTTGAGCTCTATAAACTCAAGCTGTGAAATATTGCCGTTTTCAAGCTGATCGAGAACTCTGTTGACATTCTCTATACCGTCGGCGGCAAGATATTTTTCATTGAATATGGCAGATGCCTCTCCGCCGGAGCTTGCCCATCCGATACCGATAATACCGGATTCGCTCAGGCTTTCAATATCGCTTTCGTGTGACATCTCATTAATCAGTCTGAAATAAATATCACTGATAGAGATAACTTCATCCACCTGGCTTTTAAAATCGGCAAACCCGTTCTTTACATAACTTACTTTAGCGGGGCAGGGGGAGATGAAGCAGACTCCGATATCCTCCTCTTTGAGCCCGGGATTATTTTCGAGAGCTCTTTTCCTTGCAAGATATGCCGCCACTTCCATAGGAGGAAGCATATGAATGATATTTCCTGAAAGAGATGGGAATCTCAGACCTATCAGCCTTACGATTACGGGACATGCGGAACTGATTACAGGCTTTTTGATTCCTTCTGTTTTAAGATATGTGCGCGTATAAGCGGAAACAAGCTCCGCAGCCTTTGAAACCTCAAACACATCGTCAAAACCTATTTTTTTAAGCCCGTCAAGAACATAATCCACATCGTCAAGGTTATCAAACTGACCGTAAAGAGTGGGGGCGGGAAGAGCGATTTTATACTTAAATCTCTCCATTGACTCAAGCCGTGATGAAACTGCTTTCTTTGCCGAATGAGGACAGTTTCTTATACACTCGCCGCAGTCTATACATCTGTTGTCATTAATGACAGCGTGACCGTTTTTGATACGGATTGCTTCAGTGGGGCAATGCTTGAGACAGGTTGTGCATCCGGTGCATTTATTGATATCAAGTAATACCGAATGTTGATAATCGTTCATATATCTGAAAATCAGGTTATATTGATAACCATGGTAACAGTCGTACCTACACCGACTGTAGTGTCAATTGTCATTTTATCGGAATAGCGCTTCATGTTGGGAAGACCCATGCCGGCGCCGAAGCCGAGGCTTCTGATTGTGTCAGAGGCAGTGGAAAAACCTTCCTGCATTGCTTCCTCAATATTGCTGATTCCGGGGCCTTTATCTGCGAGAATAATCTCAATACGGTCTTCATACAGCAAAACGTCGGCAGTGCCTCCCTTGGCATGAATTACCATATTGATTTCTCCCTCATACATAGCAATGGAAACCCTGCGTATCACTTCGGGAGAAAGCCCTATTCTTCTGAGATTCTTTTTGATTTGTATAGATGCCTGACCGGCTGAGATAAAATCCTCACCGTCAATATCGTAGTGAAATACAAGCGGCTCGCTCATTATTTGGATTCCTTTACGCCGAGGCCGTTTGAATAGAGAATACCGCAGGCTTCATATAATCTTTTATCTGTTGTAAGCACTACGATGCCGTTTTCTTTTGCAAGCTCAACGATATCTTCGGTAGGTAATTTTGAACGTACAAAAACTATACAGACCAGATCCATCATAACTGCAGTTCTGACAACCTGTGGATTTACAAGCCCTGTTAGCAAAGCTCCCTGATCCTTAACATAAGCGAGAACATCGCTCATAAGGTCACAGCCGCAGGCGGAATAAAGGTGACGGCTGAGGTTTTCCTCGCAGCACAAAACATCAGCGTCAAGCAATTCCTTTAAATCCTTTATTTTCATATAACAGTCCTTTTCTGCAGATTACGCATTGAACTTGGCAAGAATACCCGGAATTGCGTCGGGAGTAAGTTTGCCGAAGACTTCATCATTAATCATCATTACGGGACCGAGACCGCAGGCACCGATGCAGCGGCAAGCCTGAAGAGAAAATTTGCCGTCGGGTGTGCACTCATCGACACCGATTCCGAGGATTTCGGAAATCTTATCAAGAACAGCCTGAGCGCCCTTGACATAACAGGCAGTGCCGAGGCATACGGAGATGTTATATTCTCCCTTCGGTGAAAGAGCAAACTGAGCATAAAATGTTGCGACCCCGAAAACTTTTTCAAGAGGAACATCCATTCCGTCGGCAATCATCATCTGGACTTCCATGGGAAGATAGCCGTAGATTTCCTGCGCAGCCTGCATAACAGCCATAAGTCTGCTCTTGTCATGCTTGTTTTCTTCTATGAACTTTTTGAGCTCGGTTTCCTGTTCGGGAGTTCCTTTGAAAGGAATACTGCTGATTTTCTTTTGCATATCTACACTTCCTTTGTAAAATTCCACTGAATATATTAACATAATATTATCAAAAAATAAAGAAAAATTTTAAATTCGGAATAATATTTAAAAAAAGCACACATACATTGATTATTTTATCAAATAATACAAAAGCAGCTTTTCGTTTTTAATGAAAGCTGCTTTTGAAAGTGTTATTAAACAGAAACTTTGCCTGACACGTCTTTGACTTTTTCGGACCATTTTGCGATTTCGCTCAAACTGTAATTTTCGGGAATTTTGTTCATTGTTTTTATTAGTTTTGTTCCAGCAGTAAGTACGCCGAGTACGG
>JAEELT010000067.1 GCA_016282855.1 Clostridiaceae bacterium
AATGTCGGAAACCTCATCGGGCAGGTTTACGGTCCAGCCCTCGGCTATCTGGAGCACGGGGCCGAGGCCTTTGACTATATTAAGACGAATCATGGTGGCGGGCATTTCGGCTCTGGTAAGGAATCTGCTTGAGAATCCGCCGCCTCTGAAGTAGCCGTTGTCGGCGGCGCACCAGGTGGTGGCCTTGAGCATCTTTTCTATATCGGCGTCTGTCACATCATACCACTCTTTGATAAGAGCGTTGCCCTCGCCGTCTTTAACCTCTCCGCAAGCGTCAAGGCAGCAGGCGCCGGAGTTGATGAGGTGGATGAAGCCGTCGGCGGCCTTGGCCTTGCCCTCTATATCATAGCCGGTAACTCTCTTCACACTGTCACCGCTCCAGTATGTGCGCACATCGGCAAACATCTGAGGCCTGTTGGTGAGGAGTTTCATAAGGAGCATGCTTGTGCCGTTGAGCGTGTCGTTTTCCGTGGCGAGCACATAGGGCTCTCTCGCTCCGTTCCAGTCAAAGGAAGTGTTAAGCAGAGCCTCGGCAAAGTCCGCGTTGGGGTAGAAATCCGTCCACTGTCTCTGACCCTGGAAGCCGGCGGCAATGGCGTTGTGGCCGACGGCCTCTTCCTCTCTGCCGGCAGGCAGCCTGTCACAGCCGTTCATAAGGTCCTTGATGATGCACATCATCTTAACGGTGAACTCCCAGTCCTTTTCCTTCTGCTCATCTGATTTGCGCACGAAATCGGGGTTCTTGTCAAAGCCTTCGGGGCAGTTTGCCTTTGTCCAGGCAAGAGCCTTCCTGAATTCTTCCTCATCATAGATGCCCTCTTCCATTCTGCGGATAATCTCAACCTCGTCAACGCTTTCAACTCTCATTCCGAGATACTCCTCAAAGAAATCGGGGTTTATTGTTGAGCCGGCTATACCCATACAGATGGAGCCTATCTGCAGATATGACTTGCCTCTCATTGTGGCAACCGCCACAGCCGCTCTCGCGAATCTGAGAAGCTTCTCCTTAACATCCTCGGGCAGGGTGGTATCATCGGCATCCTGCACATCCTTGCCGTAAATGCCGAAGGCGGGAAGACCCTTCTGCGCGTGCGCTGCAAGCACTGCCGCAAGGTAAACGGCGCCGGGTCTCTCGGTGGCGTTGAAGCCCCATACACCCTTGATGGTGTCGGGATCCATATCCATCGTTTCAGAGCCGTAGCACCAGCACGGTGTGACTGAGAGAGTGATGTCAACACCCTCTTTTTTGAACTTCGCGGCGCAGGCGGCTGCCTCGGCAACACGTCCTATTGTGGTATCCGCAATTACAACCTTAACGGGTTCGCCGTTTGTATAGCGGAGATTTTCCGTAAACAGAGCGGCGGCGGTCTTTGCCATATTCATTGTCTGTTCTTCAAGAGATTCTCTCACCTTGAGGGGACCTCTTCTCGCGTCAATTATGGGCCTTATTCCTATAACGGGATAGTCGCCTATAAGCCTGCTTTTTGCCATCAGATATCGTCCTTTCTTTTATGAAATGATATTTATATATTTTTCAAACGCTTTGTCCCATTCGGCGGTGTTTTCGGGCAGGTACTCCGCTGTGGCCTCGCTCCTGCCGATAATCTCGCGCGCCGAGGAAACATCGGGTATTGAGCCCTTTGACATAAGCTGCACGGCAACATTGCCGAGCACCGTGGCCTCAACAGGGCCGGCAATAATCTTCTTGCCCGTTGAACAGGCTGTCATACGGCACAGGAGAGTATCCTTTGTGCCGCCGCCGATTATGTGAATCTGCTCAAACACCCTGCCCGTGCAGGTTTCAAGATTTCTGTAAGTTTCCTTGTATTTGAGCGCAAGGCTTTCATAGATGCAGCGCATTATTTCGCCCACGCTTCCGGGCACATACTGCCCTGTACGTGCGCAGTAATCCCTGATTCTCTGAGGTATATTGCCCGGGGCGACAAAATCGGGGCAGTCAGGGTCAATGAAGCACCTGAAGGGCTCGCTCGCGAGCGCTTCTTTCTCAAGGTCGGCGTATGAGTAACTGCCGCCGTGCCTGTTCCAGTGGCGTCTGCTCTCCTGAATAAGCCAGAGACCTATTATGTTTTTAAGGAAACCCACGCTGTCGCCGTAGCCGCCCTCATTTGTGATATTCATGCCGAATGTTTCATCATTTATGAGCGGCTTTTCCAGCTCCGTGCCCGCAAGCGACCAGGTGCCGCAGGACATAAAAGCAAATTCTTTTTTGCATGAGGGAACAGCGGTCAGGGCGCTCTGTGTGTCGTGCCCGCACACGCTGATTACGGGGATTTTTTCAACCCCGAGCTCTGAGCATATATCATCCGAAAGGTCGCCGAGCACAGACCCCGACGGGCTTATTTCGCAAAGCAACGAAGGTGATATTCCGAGCCTTTCAAGCAAGTCGGAAGCCCAGGTGCGCTCGCCTGCGTTTACCATCTGCGAGGTAGTGGCAATAGAATACTCGGATGTCATTCTGCCGGTAAGATAATAGCCGAAAAGGTCGGGCATAAAGAGCATTTTCTGCGCTCTCTCAAGCAGATGGGGGCGGTATTTTTTCAGCGCGTAAAGCTGATAAACGGTGTTGAACTCAAGAAACTGAATGCCCGTTCTGCCGTAAAACTCTTTATCGGGAATTGTGCCGGAGCACTCGGCGATAAGCCCCTTAGTGCGCTCATCCCTGTAATGGACCGGGTTTTCGAGCAGGCAGCCGTATTTGTCAATCAGGCCGAAATCGACACCCCATGTATCTATGCCGATTGAGTCAACCCCGCCCTCGAGAGCGGCTTTTGAAATGCTCTGCTTTATCTCGTGAAACAGGCGCAGAAAATCCCAGTAAAGGGTGCCGCCGGCTCTGACGGGATCGTTGGAAAAACGGTGAATTTCCTTCGTCGTGATTTTTTCTCCGTCAAATTCTCCGATTATGGCTCTGCCGCTTGAAGCGCCGAAGTCAACAGCCAATACTCTGTCAGCCATCAATAACGACTCCTTTTTTGAGGATTATATTGGCGTATATCGCTGTTTCGCCCGTAGCTACAACAGCGTATGCCTTTTTTGCTCTCTCGTAAAAAGCGAAGCGCTCAACAAGCTCAAACTTCTTATCGCCCTCCTCGGCGCTTACCGTGGCTTTGTAATCGCTCCAGATGGGGGGAGTTTCGCCGTCTCCGTTGTTGTCCATAAGCGCGCAGGGCGCCTCAACATAAGTGTCAAGCGGCATCACTCTGAGCACGGCCGCAAGCACCTCGTTTGCGCCGTGCCCGTCAAGACGCACAAGGCGCTGAGCGACAGACGCGGCGGGAAAATTGCCGTCGCCGATAACTATTTCGTCCCCGTGCCCCATTTCCATAAGGATTTTGAGCAACTCGGGTGAAAGAATTGAAGGGATATTTTTAAGCATAGCGGTTACCTCCGTTCATCTGCGTTTAAAAATCTGCGGAACCGGTGGTTCTGGGATAGGGTATGGCGTCTCTGATATTTGAAATGCCGGTGAGATACATCACAAGGCGCTCAAAGCCGAGACCGAAGCCGCTGTGCTTGACGCCGCCGTACTTGCGCAAATCGAGATACCAGCTGTAATCCTCACGGCTGAGCCCGAGCTCGTCAATTCTCGCCTCAAGCAGTTCAAGGCGTTCCTCTCTCTGGCTGCCGCCTATTATTTCGCCTATGCCCATCACAAGGCAGTCGCACGCGGCAACGGTTTTGCCGTCGTCATTAAGGCGCATGTAAAAAGCTTTTATCTCTTTGGGATAGTCCGTTACAAACACGGGCTTTTTGAAAATCTGCTCGGTAAGGAAACGCTCGTGCTCGGTCTGAAGGTCACAGCCCCAGCTCACTTTATAATCAAACTCGTCATTGTGCTCCTCGAGCATTTTTAAGGCGTCCGTGTAGCTGACTCTGCCGAAATCGGAATTCGCCACAGCGGTAAGGCGCTCAATGAGGCCTTTATCAACAAACTGATTGAGGAACTCAAGCTCCTGCTGACAGTTCTCAAGTACATAGCCGATTACATATTTTATCATCGCTTCCGCGACATCCATATCGTCCGAAAGGTCGGCAAACGCCATTTCGGGCTCTATCATCCAGAATTCAGCCGCGTGGCGCTGAGTGTAGGATTTTTCTGCCCTGAATGTGGGGCCGAAGGTATATACTTTGCCGAAGGCAAGAGCCATCGTCTCTGCCTGAAGCTGACCGGAAACGGTGAGGTAGGCGGGCTTTTTGAAGAAATCCTCGGTAAAGTCAACGCTTCCGTCCTCGTTTTTGGGCACGTTTTCAAGGTCGAGAGTTGTTACTCTGAACATTTCGCCGGCTCCCTCGCAGTCCGAGCAGGAAATAAGAGGAGTGTGCGCATAAACAAAGCCGTTATCGATGAAAAATTTGTGTATGGCGTAAGCGGCTGCCGAGCGGACCCTGAACGCGGCGTTAAAAAGGTTTGTGCGCGGACGAAGGTGGGCAATCGTTCTGAGGTATTCCACGGTGTGCCTCTTTTTCTGAAGGGGGTAATCGGGTGATGAAGAGGCCTCAATCTCTATTTCGGACGCGTTTATCTCAAAGGGCTGACCCGCGTCCGGAGTAAGTATGAGGGTGCCGGTCACCTTGAGCGCGGCGCCGACATTGACCTTCACTATATCTTTAAAGTTCTCAAGCTTCGAGTCCTCAAAAACAACCTGCACGCCCTTGAAGCAGCTGCCGTCGTTAATCTGAGCGAAGCCGATGGTTTTTGAATCCCTGATTGTTCTTACCCAGCCGTAAACGGTAACCTCTTTACCGGCGAACGCGGCGGAGTCGGTGTAAAATTTTTTGATTTCTGTCCTTTCCATTTTTGTACCTCTCAAACTGTAAGTCTTGCGCGGTTTATTTCAACCGTCCTGCTGCCTATGCCGCTCACTCCGGCAAGCTCATCAACGCTGATGAATCTGCCGTTTGCCTCGCGGTATTCTATAATTGCCCTGGCCCTTTTCTCGCCGATTTCCTCAAGGGTCATCAGCTCCTCAAGGCCGGCGGTGTTTATATTTACCGTGAAACCGGGCGCGGTGGTTTCCTCGGGCATTTCAAATGAACGCACATCGGAAAAAACGACTGTGGCCGCGCTGTCGTGCCTGAACCGTGGGCTGTCGGCAAGCTCAAACACCGCAAACACTCCCGCGAGCACAAAGGCGGCGGCTGTAAGAAGCAGACTGTGTTTTTTCATATCAGAAATTTGAGCCGTTCCAGCCCCAGTGATTTGTTTCCTCATATTTCACATAGATGTTGGAAAGCTTCACTCCGAGCTCCTCGGAGAGTATTTCGCAGATTGCCTGTGTGAGGCGCTCGTAGGCGGCATCCGAAGCTGAGCCGAAGAGGCTGACCTCAGCAAAGGCGCAGTCCTCCGATGTGTCGCCCTTGAAGCTCATATAAGCCCCGTCCTCAAAAGAGAGCATAAGCCACGCCTCGCTCTTGCCGGGTATGAGAGCTATCGCCTGACCGAGCTTCGCTTTGAGCGAATCTTTTTTTGCGCTGTCAAGAGTAACGCTGGTAGTGGTTTTGATATAAGGCATATTTTAATCCTCCCTGGAGTTTTATCAGTTGATACGCACATAGTCCCCTGCCGCCGCTGTTGCGCCGAGCACTTCGCAGGGGCTGTCGGAATAGTTGACGCAGATTATGGCGCCGTTGTCATACTCCGTGCAGAACACGCCGTCCTGCACCTCATAGTGGTCGGTGATTCTCGCGTCTCTGAGGTCGTTGAGCATTTCCTGGGCGCGGGCGTAATAATCCGCGGCGGAATTTATCGTGTTGTCATAATAGAACGGGTCGGATTCGCCGTCACCCGCTATGGGAGCGTAGTTCCAGATATAATGCGGGCAGGCGCCGTATTCAATGCACCTGAGCATTGTTTCTTTTTCGTTTATGGATGTGTTTATGGGCTCGCCCGAATAATCAGCGAAGCCGTGGAGAATAATCTGGATAAAAGGCACCGGCATATATGCGCCGCTCTTTGAAATGCCCGTGGTAACAGGCAGATTTATTACGGAATCGGCGTTTTTGAGCATATAGAAATTGCCGGTGTCAACCATAACGGAATTGTTTGTGGACAGCGGGGATATTGTGGACGCGATTATATCCGAGCACTCCTGCCTGAGAACTCCGTTCTTTGAAAAATCGGAGTAAAGCACGCTGCCCGCGTCATTTATGCAGTAACCCGAGAAGCTGTGATCCTTGGAAAACGCGAGCGCGCTGATAACAACATTTTTAAGGTCGCTTATTTTGCGAAGCACACGCATTTTCGGCTCTGACCCGGTTGCGGCAACAACGGGGTTATCGGGGTAGTAGGTTCCCTCGCCGCTGTATATATTGCCGGACGGCGACGATATTCCCCTGGTTGCCGAAAGGATGTCAATGTTTATGTAGAGCTTCATTTTCTGAGCCGTCATATAATCGTAAAGACTTTCAAGTGCTTTTTCTCCCCCGAGCTGGCGGATAAATCCGGCTTTTTTCAGGTCCTCCTGATCCGCTCCCCCGGAAAGCACTCCGCAGTAATTGGCGCTGACATTGTTGATGCCCTTGTTTTTCATGCGGATTATCATATCGTACGCCTGATCGAAATCGGTGAGAACTTTATTGTATCTGATACCGGCAAAGCTCTTTTTGGTAGTGCCGCTGAGGGTGAGGAAAAACGGAAGATAGTCGGATGTTTCAGCGGTCTTTATGGATAGCACTCCGTTTCTTATGAGCTGCTCCCTGACGGCGGACGCCATACCGGCATAGGTGGCATTGTTTGCGGAAAGGAAGCGGTAGCACAGGCTTATTTCATCAATGAAAGCGGTTTTGGAAATGTACAGAGTGCCGTCCTCATAGGCGGCGGGGGTTACTCTGTAAGCGGAATAAGCTCTGTTGAAGCCCTTGAGGTCTGTAGCCTTCTCCGCCCTGATAATCGCGGCGGCATCGCCCTTTTCGGTGAGGGCTACAAACGCGCCGTTTCCTTTGCGCACACCGAAGCACGCAAGCGCCGCCCTCGCGCCGGCTTCGCCCGGAGCGCACAGGTCATCACCGTAAACGGAGAACGAAAGAGACTCAAAGGATTCGTCGTAAACAGAGGTCTTTATTATCGCTCCGCAGCCGTCCGGCACAAAGAGGAAATTGCCCGCGCTCATATCGTTATAAGCACCGAAATAATTGAGAATTTCGATTTCCTCTATCGAGGCTTCCCTGTTGCCCGTCAGGTTTTCGTATGTGCAGCGCACGGTCATATTGCCGTCCGCGAGATTCACGTTGAGCTTCACTCTGAAGCCTATATCGGTTTTGAGAGGCGATTCTCTGTCTGCCGCCTCCCTCGTGGAGAAAATATCATAAATGAAGCAGATGCCGTTTTCGCTTGTCTCGGTTTTTGCCTTGCCGTAGGCGAGGGCGTTATCCTGAGAATTGAGCATATAAATATCAGTGCCGCCTGAAACCTTCAGGGTAATAAGGCTCGCCCTGTTTTCTTCGTCCGCGGCAAACCCGGAATCCTCGAGCACGGGCAGCGAGCTCCAGAGCGCTCCCGACGATGTGTCATAAACGGCAAAGGAATTGGAGTCCCTGTCAAGGCGCAGTTCAATAAGACCGGAGGAGGCGATTGTTTCGGAATACGACTCCCTGGTCTTTGCGTAGTGCAGACCCTCGGCATCCTCGCAGGGTGTGGTTATAAGCATTCTGCTGACAACAGAGGAAAGGATTCTGACCCCGACCTCCTCCCTGCCGCAGGAAGACAGCAGCAGGCACAGAGCGAGCGCAAGACAGGCAAAACGCAGTATTCTTTTTGCTTCAGGTTTTGTTTTCGGCATAGTATGCAGCGTCCTTGGCAACTTCAAATGTAAACTTAACGCCGTCCTCGGTGTTTTCAACACCGTAATGACAGCCGTGATTTTCCATAATACTCTTGACGATTGAAAGACCCAGCCCGAATCTGTTCTCGCTTCTTCCGTGGGCTTTGTCGGCCCTGTAGAAGCTGTTCCAGATTTCTCCCATATCTTCGTCGGCAATGTTTTCGCCGGTGTTTGTAACGGAGATTTCAACGCTGTTGTCAAAAGCTCTCGAGCTGATTTCAATGCGCTTTTCGCCGGAGCAGTGCGCAATCGCGTTGGTAACATAGTTTTTGAGCACTATTTCGATTTTGTCTCTCTGCGCGTAGCACATAAGCCCGCCCGAAACATTGTTGATGACTTTTATGCCCGCCCGCTCCGTCTGCAGAGAAAGATGGTCAATAAGGGAGGCAATGTCCTCGCCTATGCAGAACATTTCCGGCTCAAACGGCGCCGATTTGCTCTCAAGCTTTGAAAGCTCAAGCAGCTCAAGCACAAGGCTGTTCATCTTTTTGCTCTCTTCGTTTATTATGCCGCAGTATTCCCTGATGATGGCAGGGTCCTCATTTATGCCCTCATAAAGGCCTTCGGCATAACCGGAAATAATGGCAATAGGGGTTTTAAGCTCGTGTGACACATTGCTTATAAAAGACTTTCTCGCGTTATCGAGCGCGAGGCGGAGCTCAATATCCTTTTCGAGCTGCCCGTTTTTATCTTTAAGGTCCTCGAGAGTTTCGGAAAGCGTGTCGGAGAGTATGTTGATATTTTTACCGAGTTCACCTATCTCATCCTCGCCGTAATCATTGCATTTGCGCTCAAAATTAAGGCGGGCCATACCCTTGGTGACATCATTTATTTCCACAACGGGTTTGATAAACCCGGAAACTATTATGAAGAATACGGCGGTGAGCACCACTACCACAACTATGCTGAAAAGCGAATAGATGCGGTCCGCGGTTTCAACGACGTTTCTGACATTGGCAACCGAGTAATAAACGTGAAGCGAATCACCCGTTCCGGTGGAGGTGCTGTAAACAAAAAAGTCCGCGTTACTTATCGGCTGCCTTTTTATTTCGAACTTTCTCAGGCCGTATGTTTTGCTGTCGTTGCTTGTCTGCATTGACGAATACTGAGGCACGGAAGAGCCGGTGGAAAATCTCTCGCTGCTCAGCGCGGTGCCGGAGCCGACCGTGGAATAAACAATCTGATTGTCCATGTCGGCTATCTCAATATCCATATTGTGATTTTTTGCCAGGGCAAATATATTGAAGAAGGTCTCGCTTTTGTCCGGGATAAAGCCCGCAACCGTTTCGGCGATTTCCTTCATTTCGCGGTAGGTGCTGAGTGTGAACGCCCGCATAAGTATCGGGTAGGAAATCAGGTTTATCACAATAAGAAAAACCGCGAGCACGGCAATCAGCGCAGCGAAAAGCTTCACCCTGACTTTGCTTTTAATAAGTTTTACGGGTGACTTCACGGCTTGTTCACCTCGATTTTATAGCCTGCGCCGTAAACGGTCTTGAGGTGGGTGTTGCCCCATTCGCCGAGCTTTGTTCTCAGACGCGCTACATGGGAATCAACAGTCCTCGAATCGCCGGTGAAATCAACTCCCCATATACTGTCAAGCAGGCTGTCACGCGAATAGATACGCTCGGGGTTTGAAGCGAGCTTCACAAGCACGTCATATTCCTTGGCAGTGAGCTCCACGCTTTCGGAATTGAGCACTACCGTGTGGGCGGCAAGATTTATAACAAGAGAGTCTATTGAAATTATCTCGGAAGTGTCCGTGCCGGATTTTGATGAGCGCTTGAGGAGAGCCTCAACTCTTTTTACAAGCACGGTGGGGCTGAAGGGCTTGGTCACGAAATCGTCCGCCCCCGACTCAAAAGAGTAAAGCTCATCAAACTCCTGAGTTCTCGCGGTGAGAACGATAATGGGCACCTTGCTCTTTTCACGGATTTTCGCCGTTACCTCCCAGCCGTCATACTCGGGCATCATTATATCGCACACAACGAGGTCTATGCCGCTGTCCGCGTTGAATTTTTCAATGGCATCCCTGCCGTCAACAGCTTCAACGGTCTCATAGCCGGACTTTTTGAGAAAGTCGCACACAAGCCTGCGTATGAGGGCCTCGTCATCCGCCACAAGGATTTTACTCATTTTATCACCGCCCCGGGAACAATACCCCATAGTAATTTTATTTATTTTATCACAGTTATAAAGTTAAATCAACAGTTATTTTAATGCCCGCAGCGCATAAAAGGGGGCGCCGTTCTGCACGAACGGCGCCCCGTGAAGCAGGGTCTTTTTACCACTTGCTCAGTTCCTGATTATAGGAGGATTTCATAAACTGCGGATACTTTTCGCTGCTGTTTACGGTGAGCCTGCCGCTGTAATCCACAGCCCAGAAAAGGAAGTCCGACATATCTGTTCCGTAGCTGCAGGCAACGTGGGGCGAGCCGCAGATTGCCCAGGTGCTTTCGGGGAACAGAGCGCAGGAAAGATCGACAACCCTGTCGGGTGAGAGATGCGCGGGATTTGCGGGCACATAGCTCTCGCCGAGGGTTGAGCCGAGCTTTGCAACCGCGGCTCCGCCGAGAATTCTGTCTGACTCGAGGGTGTTGTCACCGTTGCCTCCGCCGCCCGGATAAACCGGTATGCAGGCGCAGTTGTAGCTCGCTATCACGCACACCGAAGTGCCTGATTTTTCAGCTTTTTTGAGTATGCCGGCGCGGGAAGCCGCGAGGTCCTGATACCTCTTTGTAAGAGCGATAAAATCAGCGTATTCTTTCTCTTTTCCGCCGAACATATATTTAACCGCTTCCTTGTATCCCTCGGGCAGAACAAGCGCCCAGACGGAAGGCATTGTGCCGAAAACGGGGCTGAGGAACTCATCATAGACACGGTCTTTGAGCTTGGGCACAAACCAGTTGTTTGCGAAGCGGCTCACGGCATCAAAGACCTTGGCTTTATAGAGCCCGTCAAAGAGCAGAGCGAGCGCTCGGCTGTCCTTGGCGAGGTTCTGCCTGGCGTACATATAAAGATTGAAGGGGTCAACCTCAATTATGCCTCTGAGCACATCCGTAGTCACGTGAGTGCCGCAGAAGGTGGATGAAACAAAGATAACCCTGTTGAGCTTTGAGGAGCCGTATTCGGAGATGTAGGCAAGGGTTTCTATGCCGCCCATTGAACAGCACACGAGGTTTACCTTGCTCTTGCCGGAGTCCGAAAGAGCCTGCCTTACCAGAGCGTTTATTCCTTTTGCGTGAGTAAACGGGTCGAGACGCCAGTCATATCTGTAATAATAAACATTTTCCGCTCCGTAACGCTCGCAGGCGGCCCTGATTATACCTTCCTCGTTGTCATATCCTATATCTTCAAGCTCGGGGTAGTTGGCTGCCGACAGCGGGTAAGACGGCACCGTGACATTGTAAACGGAATTGCCTTTTTTATCACAGGCCATAAGGCCCATAAGGTCATTGACATAGTCAATAACGCCGTCGGCGAAATAATTGACATCCCAATGGATGAGGCCCGAGGCTATGCCTTTCAGAATAACCCCGATTATCTTGCCGGCCTTGATTTCGCCCAGGCAGTTGCGCTCCTCGGGTGTTCCTTTTTTATAGGTCAGGCCCGCGAATTCCATGCCTCTGACGATTATAAACGGGTAGCCGTCATAGTCAGGGCTTTCCTTTTCGGGTAAAACCTCCTGCGACTGTGAAAACCTGTTTTTCAGGCTGTCAAAAAGGTTTGATTTGAGAGCGAAAGCCGGCACACAGCAGCCCGCGGCAATCGCCAGAGCGAGAATAAGAGAAATGATTTTTCTGGTCATTGTGTTTCCTCCCCCGTGTGATATACACAAAAATTTTATCACATTAAAACAGCCCCGTCAATACAGCGTAAACCGGGTCAAAACGAAAAAAACATATAAAATTCTTGATATTATATATTTCGTTTGATATAATATTTTTATGTATCGCCGAAAAACGCTTTTTTTCGTTCGGCGGCAGATATATTTCCCGGGGAAGAACAGAGAAGGGATGGTAAAATGAAAAAGACACCTGTGATAATCACGGCGTTTTTCGCGCTCGCTTTTGTCTTTGTGGCATCGGTGCTCGGTGTCAGGATGAAAAAACAAATCAGCGCGCGAATGCAGACAGACAGAGAGACTGCACAGGCCGCCCTGTCATCCGAAAAAGAGAGTATAAACATTTTTGTCACCGACGAAAACAGCTTCACCTCCGCCTTTCCGGCCACCGTTACGGGCAGCACGGGCGAAGCGCTGACCTCTCTTACGGGCATTACCTCTGCGCCCGCGCTGCCGGTTACCGAAATGCCGGCAACCGTGCCGGATGAAACGCAGAGCACTCAGGCACAGGAAACGGCGCCCGCCTCAACGAGCACAACCGTTATTGAAAAAATCACTTCCGTTACCGCTTCCGTCAACGCCGCGTTCAAAGAAGCTTTCGCCATGCCGAGAGTGCCGAAATATGTGCCCACCGAGAGCGATATAGATTTTGCCAAGGCGAGCCTCGCCTCTTACAAATATTATCCCGACGGCGATTATTACTACACGGACGATAAAAGCGCCTGGCAGAAAAACTTCGGCTACAATCAGGTTTATGACAGCCTGGCGGTCGCGTCCTGGATGTACTATGACACCGTACGCACAACCTTTGATTTTGAAGGCAAAAACTGGCTTATACAAATCTGGAAAGGGCAGTACGGCTACTACTTTGTGGGCGAGGAAATCGGAGTTTACACCAAAACAAGGAGCAACTCCTCCCAGTATGTATGCGCAGATAAAACCGACTGGCTCAAGATGGAAATGTGCTTTGTGTGGGACGAAGACCACGACGGCAACTACAAGCCGAGATTCCTGCGCCCGTATAATGACTACTGGTGGTGCACAGGCTTTGTAATCGGTATGGAGTCCGCTGCTTCCATGCGCTCAAGAGACCAGTTCCGTATGATTGCGCACATCACCTTCAAGAACGCCGAAATGGCGGAGCTTTTCGCAAACGCGTTTGAGGCAAACGGCTTCAGGAGAGTTGAAAAACTCGACAACAACGTTAAAGACACTTTTGTACAGATAGGCCCCGATGTGGCGTTTGTCTGGCAGAGCATAAATCAGCATAAGATATAATTCACGCTGTCTGCGTGTTCCCGGCAGAATCCGTAGGCAAAGGAAAGGATAGATTCACTATGTATGAAAAAGTTTCTTCAGGTCTCGATTTTGTAAACAGAGAAAAAGAAGTTCTCAGATTCTGGAACGAGAACGGTATTTTCGAAAAAAGCATGAAAATCCGCGAAGGATGCCCGACCTACACCTTCTATGACGGGCCTCCCACCGCAAACGGAAAGCCGCACATAGGCCATGTGCTCACCAGAGTTATCAAGGATATGATTCCAAGATACCGCACCATGAAGGGCTACTATGTGCCCCGTAAGGCCGGCTGGGACACTCACGGCCTGCCCGTTGAGCTTGAGGTTGAAAAGGCCCTGGGCATTAACGGCAAGGAGCAGATAGAGGAATACGGTCTTGAGCCGTTCATCAAACTCTGCAAGGAGAGCGTTTGGAAATATAAAGGAATGTGGGAGGATTTCTCGGGCACGGTCGGCTTCTGGGCAGATATGAACGAGCCCTATGTAACCTACCACAACAGCTTTATCGAATCCGAGTGGTGGTCACTTAAAGAGATATGGAAAAAGGGGCTGCTCTACAAAGGCTTCAAGATTGTGCCCTACTGCCCGCGCTGCGGCACACCGCTTTCATCCCACGAGGTCGCTCAGGGCTACAAAACCGTCAAGGAACGCTCCGCTATAGTCAGGTTCAAGGCTGCCGGTGAGGATGCGTATTTCCTCGCCTGGACAACCACTCCCTGGACTCTGCCCTCAAACCTTGCGCTTTGCGTGAACCCCGAAGAAACTTATGTCAAGGTGAAAGCCGCTGACGGCTTTACCTACTATATGGCAAAAGCCCTTCTTGACACCGTTCTCGGCAAGCTTGCCGATGAGGAAAACGGAGTTAAGGCATATGAAATCATTGAGGAATACAAGGGAACAGACCTTGAATACAGAGAGTATGAACCGCTGTTCGCCTGTGCCGGAGAGGCGGCGGCAAAGCAAAACAAAAAAGCTCATTTTATCACGGTTGACGAATATGTCACCATGACCGACGGCACCGGTATAGTCCATATAGCTCCCGCCTTCGGTGAGGATGATGCGAAAGTGGGCAGAAAGTATGACCTGCCCTTTGTGCAGTTTGTTGACGGCAAGGGCAATATGACACCCGAGACTCCGTACGGCGGCATCTTTGTAAAAGAAGCCGACCCGAAGATACTCATTGACCTTGACAAGGACGGCAAACTCTTTGACGCGCCGAAATTTGAGCACGATTATCCTCACTGCTGGCGCTGCGACACTCCGCTGATTTACTACGCGAGAGAGTCCTGGTTCATAAAGATGACAGCCGTGAGAGACAACCTTGTCAAAAACAACAACACGGTAAACTGGATTCCCGAGAGCATAGGAAAGGGCAGATTCGGCGACTGGCTTGAAAATATTCAAGACTGGGGCATTTCCCGCAACCGTTACTGGGGCACGCCTCTCAATATCTGGGAGTGCGAATGCGGCCACAGGCACGCTGTGGGCTCCATCGCAGAGCTCAGGGAGCTCAGCGACAACTGCCCCGAAGATATAGAGCTGCACCGCCCGTTCATAGACGATGTGACAATCAGGTGCGAAAAGTGCGGCGCGCAGATGCACAGAGTACCCGAGGTTATCGACTGCTGGTATGACTCCGGCTCAATGCCTTTTGCGCAGCACCACTATCCCTTCGAAAACAAGGACCTCTTTGAGCAGCAGTTCCCCGCCGAGTTCATCTCGGAGGCCGTTGACCAGACAAGAGGCTGGTTCTATTCCCTTATGGCGATTTCCACCCTTCTGTTTGACAAATCCCCTTACAAGAATGTTATAGTTCTCGGCCTGGTTCAGGATGAAAACGGGCAGAAGATGAGCAAATCCAAGGGCAACGCCGTTGACCCGTTTGACGCCCTCGCCACTCTCGGCGCGGACGCTATCCGCTGGTATTTCTACACGAATTCCGCCCCCTGGCTTCCCAACAGATTCCACGACAAGGCCGTTGTGGAAGGGCAGAGAAAGTTTATGGGCACCCTCTGGAATACCTACGCTTTCTACATTCTCTACGCAGATATAGATAAATTCGACCCCACTCAGCACAAGCTTGACACCGCCTCCCTCTCCATTATGGACAGATGGCTGCTCTCAAGAATGAACACTCTCATAGATACCGTTGACGGATATCTTGACAGCTACGCAATTCCCGAAGCCGCGAGAGCCCTTCAGGACTTTGTGGATGAAATGAGCAACTGGTATGTTCGCAGGGGCAGAGAGAGATTCTGGAAGCAGACCGGCGACAGCGACAAGATAAACGCCTATATGACTCTTTATACGGCTCTTGTCACGGTTATCAAGCTTGCCGCTCCGATGATTCCGTTTATGACAGACGATATTTACCGCAACCTTGTCAGAACGGTTGACAAGAACGCGCCCGAAAGCGTTCACCTTTGCGATTACCCCGTTTCCGACCCCTCGCTCATAGACAAGGACCTTGAAGCTTATATGAATGAAGTGCTCAATGTGGTCACTCTGGGCAGAGCGGCGAGAAACACCGCAAATATCAAAAACAGGCAGCCTCTCGGCAGGATGTTCGTAGCCGTGCCGCGCGAGCTGCCCGAGGAGTATCTTGAAATAGTTGAGGATGAGCTCAATATCAAGAGCGTTGAATTCGTAAACGACTCCTCCACCTATGTTTCCTACTCCTTCAAGCCTCAGCTCAAGACCCTCGGACCCAAGTACGGCAAGCTGATAGGCCGGATCAGAAACGCCCTTCAGAGTCTTGACGGCTCCGCGGCCAAGCAGGAGCTTGACAGCGAAGGCGCTATCAAGCTCAATATTGACGGCGGCGAAATCGCCCTTGCCAAAGAAGACCTTCTCATAGAAACCGTTCAGAAAGAGGGCTTCCAGGCGGAGAGTGACAACGGTGTTACAGTTATTCTCGACACCTCACTCACTCCCGAACTCATTGAAGAGGGCTTCGTGAGAGAAATGGTTTCAAAGATTCAGGATATGCGCAAAAAGGCAGGCTTTGAGGTTATGGACAACATAACCGTTTACCTCTCCGGCAACGACAGACTCGCCGGTATTTTTGAGGCAAACAGAGAGAGCATCTGCCGCGATGTGCTCGCCGCAAAGGTCGTTTACGGCGAAGGCGGCTATGCCAAAGAGCTTGACATAAACGGCGAGAGCGTAACAATCGGCGTTGAAAAAATATAATACTCTCTGTTAAGGCACCTTAAGAGGAGGGCTGTTATGAGTAAAGGGAAACGCGCGCTGTTCATTATCCTTCTGGTGATTTTCATCGGGGCGTCGGTCACAATGTCATTCAATATGATTTCAAGACCGGCCTTCGAGTTTGAATACATTGAGGACTACAACGGCACCGGTCTTACCGGCTATGTCTTCAACGGATTCAACGGCAACTCCAAAACAGAGACTGTCAACATAGACCATCCCTATTTCAAATCCGGCGGAGAATGGATTCAGGACAAAACAAAGGATGTGGTCGCTGTTGACGGATACACCTTTGTTTCCGATGAATATGTGAAATACATAAACATCGGCCCGACGGTTGAATACATTGACGAGCAGGCGTTTGTTTACTGCAAACAGCTCAGGGAAATACGCGTCGACGAGGCAAACCCTAATTACTGCGACGTTGACGGCGTGCTTTACACAAAGGATATGAAAACGATTATCCTTTATCCCATCTGCAGGTGCACCCACCTTGTTTACAGCGATATAAAGAACTACGGCGAC
>JAEELT010000068.1 GCA_016282855.1 Clostridiaceae bacterium
AAAGTGATTTCAGACTTGGGTTTTTCAATTCTGTAAATCCCCGTTTGCAAAGAAAGAACAATGAAAACATCCCGACAAATCGGGAGTTGTAAAACAAAGGGCGCGGAGTTATCCGCACCCCTTGTTTATAATATTAAGATTGCTTACAGATAGAAAACATAGTTCTCTTTTCTCGGTGCGGGCTTCGCGGCAGGTTTGGCAGCGTAGCCGAGAACGAGGTGACCGATGCCTTCATAGTCGCCCTCAATACCGAGAGATTTAAGAATTTCTTTTCCTTCATCTGTTTCAAATTCCTCCTTGGCTCTGTGAACCCAGCAGCTTGCTACGCCAAGTGCTTCGGCTGCATTCATCATATTGCCCATAACCAGACTGCCGTCGTAAATATAGGTCGGCATGGACTTGTCGGCAAGAACAATCAAAAGCTCGGGAGCACCGTAAAACGGGTCAATATCCATTCCCATAATTTCCGCATTCATTGTGGCAAGCTTTTTCTTCACCGCTTCATCCTTAACGGCAATGATAATCGGCGACTGCTTGCCCATTCCCGTCGGCGCATAGGTGCCAGCTTCAATGATGGCGCTGAGCTTTTCCTCTTCAATGTGCTCCGGCTTGTAGGCGCGGCAGCTTCTGCGGCTTTTCAGTGTCGTCATAGTTTCCATAAGTAAGTACCTCCAAAAAATTTATCTGTTTAATATAGAGCCCTCTCCGCCACGGACGGGATATTCATCCAGTCTGTCTTGAAGGCTTTTTCGCGTTTCACGCACAACCTCAAGCATTTCTTCTTTATGCTTCGGTAATGCCGCCTGCATAGAAACAATGTTGGAGGGATGCGAACCGAAGTAAATCGTGTCTTCCAGCTCCAGCAGTGAAATCAGCCGTTCCTGTTCGTCAAGCAGCTGTCCGACAGTGCATTCCTTGAAAATACCGCTTTTCATATCCTCATACAGCTTACAGCCCGGCTGTGCGTGCAGTGTTCCGATAAACAACAAATGCGGCTGCACGGCGTTAATTAACGCAGCAGTTGCATCGGCATTCTCTTGCCACAATTCGGCTCCGCCGCAGCCAAGAATGGCATTAAAGCTGTAGGTAATTCCGGCTTTGGTAAGACGCAGGAGCTGCTCCCGTGCCTCCTTTGCTGTGTGTCCCTTGTTCATATAGGTTAGCGCAGCGTCAAGCCCGCTTTCCACACCAATGTCCAGTCCGCCGATTCCTAAATCACAAAGGCGCCTGAGCTCTGAGTCGGTTTTCTGCTTTATATTTTGAATGGAGGCATACATAGCGATAGTTTTCACCTTCGGAAGCTTGCGGTGAATCGCTTCGGCTATCTGTGAGAGTCTGTCTGCCGAAAGCACAAACGCGTCGCCATGTTCCAGAAACACCCGCTCAACATTCGGGCATACCCGTGCCGCTTCCTCAATATCCGCTTCTATTTGCTTCATCGGACAAACCGTAAACGGAACATTCGGGTACATATAGCAGAAGGTGCATTTGTTATGGCTGCAGCCGAGCGTGACCTGCAACAGCAGTGAGTTCGCCTCGTAGGGCGGTCTGTAAACAATACCTGTTATATTCATTAGTCCTCGCCTCCGCTCATTTGCATGATATATTCGTTTCCGAAATTCTCTATCGCAGCAATTACGGGATGAAATTTTTTACCGATATCTGTAAGAGAATACTCCACCTTCGGCGGAATGGCTTCATACTGAACGCGCTTGATTAAGCCGTATTCCTCCAATGCTTTCAACTGTGTGGACAGCGTGGCGTGCGTCATTTTCGGCATTTTGCGTAGCAACTCATTAAACCTAATCGGTCCGTCCTCCAGATATAATAAAATCAACACAGCCCACTTGCCGGAAATCAGGCTTTGCGCCGTTGCATAGGGGCATTTTCCAAAGCGCTCTTCGAGCGTTGTCTGCTGCTTCATTATTGCTTCCACCTTAGTCAGTTTTTTGAACTGATTTAATTATACGACCGTAAAACAATGATTGCAAGTACGATTTTTAATGATACTCGGTATCTTTAATGATACCGTGAGCGATTTTGGTATCATTTCTGTACTTTTCTTTTTCGGTGTGATATAATGCCCCGACAACTTCCGGTTTGTCGAGATAAACACTTATTCCAAAGTGCTGTTCATAAAGTTGGGCGGCACTTCAAATATTATCTGATTTATAACTAAATGTGCCTCATCGGAATTATCCGGTGAGGCTTTAAGTTATATAAACGGCACGATTGCTTCTTTGGGTATGTTTGATACGGGTGTAGAGCGAATATACTTTATTACCTCATTTTCGTATGCATCAAACAGGAACAGCTTATCAACCGAAATTTCTCCGGATATAAAATCAAAGCTTATAGTTCCCCAGTCAAATTCACTTTCCGGTGAATACGGTCTGAACTTATATACTGCCGATTTTGTTTTGATGCCGTAACCGTTTCTTGATTCAAGTTTAATCTCTGCACCGTCAAAATAACTTTTTTCAATAAGAGTTTTTGCTATATCATTGAGCGCGTTCCGATAAATCTTTTCTGCCGCTCTTGGAGTCTTTAATTCAAAATCAACCGCTATATCTTCAAATGATTCTTTAAGCACAGGATCGGATATTCTTTTGCATTTCATACAGATTGCAAGACGCTTTTCGATTATTCTCTGTTCCTTGTAGCTGAGGCTCTTGAATGCTTTGTATATCTCTCCCGAGGGGATATTACCTACAAAATCATTATGAATCCATCTGTCAGGTTCAGGGTCCTCGACTTCTTCTAAAATATCAATCTTTTCTCCGTCAGGATATTCAAACTCAAATTCTCTTTTATCTTCAGCAAGTATTGCTTTTGCCATATCAAGAGCGGTTTCTTTTCGGATACCGTTTTGCTTGGCATAAAGCCTTACTGCGCCCGTATGCTTTTTTACCTTTGGCTGCCTGTATGTATTCTCAACGGCTATGAGATAATTCATCCTGCGGAAGTTGGAATACTCATCTACAGATGAAAAACTGTATTCATTGAATTCCGACAGCGCCTTCAGTATGGCCCCTATGATACCTTCATAAATATATGTTGTAAACTCAACGCCTTTGGTCTCGTCAAATGACAGGAACTTTTTTAGAATATACTCACGGCAACTGTTTTTGATTACATAATAATGGTCGATTTCTTTAACCTTATTGAGCCTGTAACCTATAAAAGGTTCAATCCTGCTGTTGAGTTTCTTTTCATAAAAGTGCATGAAATAATAAACATAGTCAAGATTATGATATTTCTTTGCCAGAGTAATATATATATTCTCATTCACATCATCCGTAAGATGAATCGGCTCCGGTTCCAACGCGTAGTATTCCTTTGCTGCATTCAGCAGGGCATTATAGTTTGCGTCTTTACTGCTGATATATATAAACTTTCTCTGGTTTTCAAATTTATATCCTCTGAGAGAGCAACTGTAGTTCTCTCTTAATACTTTCGCCTCTGCTTTTGTAAGTCCGTAGCTGTCCTTATCATCATTCACTTCGGCTTCATTTATCAATTCGCATTCAGCTGCGGCACTCGCCATCAATTAAATCTCATCTCCCTAACACGCTATAAGTCTGCCTGCCTCTGTCTTAAGATTTTTCATACTCATTTCTGTTTTATATGCGCCATTGCAGTAATCCGTTTTTTCGGCGGCACGCTGACTTTTCTCATTTATAAGATTATAAATCACATCATATTCTGTTTCGGAAACACTTTTTCTTGCCTTCGCCTGTCTGAGATTGGCGAGGGCTTTATTTTTTATTACTATCCTCGGATTATCCTGAGCCTTTTCTGTTGATCCTTTCAGCTTGGCAAGCTTGCGGCATGTTCTGCCTCTGGCATCACCGGGATAAACCTCGTTGCAATAATGAGGGTGGTGAGCATCCGTAGTAAGAAAGTATCTGCCGCACATACGGCATTTCTTAGGAGCGTGACCGACTTTGAGTCCTTCAGTGAAATCGGAGGCAATCAATTCCTGTAAGTCAGGATATCGTATAGTTACACCAAACACCCCATTTTCTGCAAAGGTTCTCTGAATACAATTTGTATATGGAATCCAGTTTAATTCTTCAAGGCAGTTTTCTCCAAACATTTTTTCGTAAATGACAGCATAACCTGACTCGTCTCTTTTAAATGTATCAGCTTCAATTTTTTCTGAAAATTCTTCGATCATCTGAATAAGTCCTTGCATACTTGCCGCAATACTAATTAGTGATTGAATTGCGGATAAAGACTTATTTACAGTTTCAATATTTGTCCAATCTCTTTTACCCTTATATGGCACCGGTTTAAACAATTCATTGTAATTTTTAACATACTCTTTTTGCTTGAAATAAATAAAAGGTTTTTGTTTCTCCAGCAGATTCAGAATGTGTAAGGCATCTTGCCTTGCTTTTTCATAACCTTCAGGCGTAATATAATCAAAGTTTTGTCCATAATGAAGAGATGCTGTGAGTGGAAGCAACATTTTTGTTGCAGCATTCGCTTCAACAATTATATTCTTCGGAATATTCAGCAAATCGCAAGCTATTGAACCTGTTGGAAATGTGTAATCATAAACGGAGGTCTCTTTGCCAAAACGACTGATATGTAAAGAATCAATATATGCAGATTCCATCAAGTTTGATGTGTGTTCAAGCATATCTTCGATATAGTGTATGGGTTCATCTCTTAATATTGCTTTCATTGAAATATCAAATTCTCCTTACGTCTCATTTTCTTAATTATGGTTTTTGCAACGCCCTGAACGGAGAGTTCGGGGACCTCAATATATTTATTGGGATATAAGCGCTCATTCATATACTCCAGCACAGCCTTACCGTTATGGATTCCACCGTAGGCTTTGAGTGTGTTCTGCTTGCTGTCATCCAACGCGACAATAATCTCGCCGGGTTTACAATTAGCCGTTCTTTCAATAACAACGATGTCGCCTTCATAAATGCCCGCGTCTTCCATAGAGTCCCCAGTTGCCCTGAGGCCATAACAATTTTTGCCACTGAAAGACAGGGGAACAGATATGTATTCTGTTATTTCCTGTATTTCGGTTTCCGGATTGCCGCAGTTGATATTGCCGACTACGGGAATCCTGACATGTTCAGC
>JAEELT010000069.1 GCA_016282855.1 Clostridiaceae bacterium
AAGCATCTGTCTTTTTAGGCGATGAGGGAGCGACAAACTCTTCATTCATTGTGTTCCACTCGCCGCATCCGGGGCAGCAGCCGTTCCACTTCGGGCTTTCATAGCCGCATTCGGAGCAGATAAACACAGTTTTGTTTTTTTGAGCCATTATTTATCCTCCGACATAGTGTTTTTTCTGTAATCCAGATAATCCTGCAGAATCATTACCGCCGAAACAGCGTCAACAACTTCCTTGCGCTTTTTGCCGCGGGTGTTTGTGTTGTTAAGAGCAACATGAGCGCTCACGGTGGAAAGCCGCTCATCACGCATTACACATTCAATGCCTGAGGCAGCGGAAAGCTTCTGAGCAAAAGAGCGGCATTTATCCGCTCTTTCACCTTCGCTTGAATCCATATTTTTAGGCAGACCGACTACAATCAGCTCAGGCGACAGCTGACCGACATATACAAGTATTTCTTCAATAAGCTTATCTTCATTACGCTGATTGATTACCGTAACAGGAGAAGCAAGAAAGCCGGTTTTGTCGCAAACCGCAACGCCGGTTCTGACGTCTCCGTAATCAATGCCCATTATTACCACTGAAAAACCTCCGTTTATCCGATTGTGTTGAGTATCTCGGAAATAGCTTCGGAAACAGAATTGGTTGATGAACTGCCGGAACGGGTTTCGCTGCTGTCACTGTCATCTTTACTTTTGGGAGCACCGGAACACCAGGTGCATACATCGGGAAGATTATCAGCTTTATACCATCCCTTGCCGGTTGAATAACAACCGCTGCCTGCAAGTTTGCCGGATATCATACAGTAAGTCTTTTCAACCACTCCGTTACTCTTGGGGAACTCTTTTTCTTTAAGACCTTTATGAATCCTGTCAAAAACAGTGATGAAAATCTTACCGCAGGGGTTCACATCCTGGTTGAGCTCTTTCTTTATGTCATAACCGAGCCAGATAGAGGCCACATAATAAGGTGTGCCTGCGCAGAACCAACGGTCGCAGTCGCTGCTGGTTGTACCGGTTTTTGCCATAATCTGGAATTTACGCACATTGGTGCCTTTTCCGTAATAGGATGTATCAACAGTTTGGAGAAGCTCGCAGATAATATCGGATGTCTCTTCGGAAATTACCTGCTCCCCTCTCGCGTTTTCATAAGTCAGTATTGTCTGTGTGCCCTGAGCGTTTGTGACCTTACTGTAAAAATGAGGTTTGTAGTAAAGACCGCCGTTGCCGAAGGTGGCATAAGCGGCAGCCATTTCAAGCGTGTTGGTGCCGTAGGTAAGAGCGCCGGTGGCAAGAGGCGAAAGAGAGGCGTCCTTCTCCTCGTCAACTCTTGAAAGGTGGAAATGATTCTTTAAATAATCAATTGACTTGGCGATTGTAAGATCGTCTTTGATAACTCGTGTGGGAACGGTATTGAGCGATTTCTGAATTGCTTTCTGCACCGTAACCTTGGAATTAGAGCCGAGAGTTTTATCAACGTTGTGAGGCCACAGCTCACCATTGACCCATATAGCATAGTCAAGGATTTTGGAAGAATAATTGAGAATATCAAGGTCAACGGCGGGGGCGTAAGTTGAAATGGGCTTGATGGTTGAACCGGGCTGCCTCCAGGAGCTTGTGGCTCTGTTAAGGCTTCTGTTCTGGGTCTTTTCATCTGCACCGCCGACAACAGCCACTACCCTGCCCTTATAATCCATAATCGTCATTGAGGACTGCGGGCGAGTGCCGTCCGGCTTTTTGATGTTGGGGAAGTTGATTCTGTTTACATAAACGTCCTCAAGATCCTCTTGTATTTTAAGATCCACGCAGGCGTATATTTTGTATCCGCCGTAGTAAATCTTGTTGGTTGCCTGCTGTTTGGTATATCCGTACTGATCCATAAGATCGGCAATAACCTGGTCGATTACAGCGTCCACATAATAAGAATTTATCTTTTTCTCCTCTTCCTGAGTCTTTCTGATTTCTTCGGAAGCTTCGGAGGGAACATACTCATCGCTGTTTGTGAATATGAGATGATAAGCCATTGCTTCATCATATTCTTTTTTATTTAGAACACCGTTTTCATACATCTTTCCGAGGCAGTATTCCTGCCTGACCTTATTGTTTTCGGGGTTAAGAAGCGGATTGAATTTAGTCGGGAACTGAGTAATGGACGCAATAACAGCACATTCAGCAGCATTTAAGTCTGCAATATCCTTGCCGAAATACTTCTCGCTCGCGGTTTTAACTCCGTAACATCCGCTGCCGAGATAAACGGTGTTAAGATAAGCTTCTATAATAGTATCTTTGCTGTAGTTCTTTTCAAGGTTAAGAGCAGAGAGAATCTCTCTGAACTTACGCACTACAGTAACTTCCTTTTCGTTTGTAAGGTTCTTTATAAGCTGCTGAGTAATGGTTGAGCCGCCCTGACCGAGCTGAGAGGGCTTGACAATAACGCCGAAAACTCTGATCCAGTCAACACCGTGATGCTCGTCAAATCTGGTATCTTCAAGAGCTACAAACGCATCTTTCATATAAGGCGAAATTTTTTCAAGGTCAACCCAGACCCTGTCTTCATCACCGTGAAGGCGGGCAATCTCAACCTGTTTTCCGTCTTTGTCCTTGGCATACATGAAAGAGGTCTGGTTCTGATTCTCTTTGTATTCTTCGAGATTAACGGCAAGGTCTCCGTTTATGAAATTGAATACATTATAAAAAACAAAACCGGCAACAACACATGCAGTCAGAAGCAAAGCGCAGAATATGCCTAAAATTACCGCTTTGATTTTACCGCCTTTTCTTTTCTTTTTTCTATCTTTTTTACTCAAAATTACTTCCCTCCCGATGGGGTTATAGTAGCGTAAATATCTATATATAGTGTATTATATTATAAAGTAACCACTATTTCAAGAGAAATGATTAAAATTCAAATGTAAATTTTTAAATATTGACAGTCATTGTAAAAAAATCTATAATTTATAAAAACAGCTAAAGGAAAGATGTGCTATGGCAGATAAAAGCAAAGTATATTTCACAAGAGATTTAAGCGCCGGCGGTCTGCTGAAAATCTATGACAGAGTCAGCAGCAATCTCACAGGCAAAGTTGCCGTTAAGCTTCACACGGGAGAGCAGCACGGGCCCAATATTATCCCCCGCCCCTGGGTAAAGGAATTATTTGAAAACAGGCTTGATAATAACGCTGCAATAATAGAAACAAACACTTACTACGAAGGTGACCGTTACACCACCGAGCAGCACAGAGAAACGCTCAAAGTGAATGGATGGACTTTCGCTCCGGTCGACATTACAGATGAAAACGGCACCGCCTTACTTCCTATAAACGGCGGAAAGCATATGAAAGAGATGTCAGTCGGCAAAAATATGCTGAATTATGATTCAATGCTTGCCCTGACACATTTCAAAGGTCATGTTATGGGCGGCTTCGGCGGCTCCAACAAAAACATAGGCATCGGCTGTGCTGACGGTAGAATCGGAAAAGCCATGATTCACACCCGCGAGGGTTCTTCAAATATGTGGAGCATTGCGGAGGAAGAGCTTATGGAGCGCATTTCCGAATCCACAAAGGCTACAATCGATTTCTTCGAAAAGAACGTTTCTTATATTAACGTTATGCGCAATATGTCAGTTTCCTGCGACTGTGAAGGAGTTGACGCTCAGCCTGTTGTGACTCCGAATGTAGGCATAATCGGCTCAGTAGATATCTTATCCGCTGACAAATGCTCGGTTGATCTAATCTACGCCATGAAAGAAGAAGATCACCATGATCTTGTTGAAAGAATGGAAACACGTAAAGGATTAAGGCAGTTAAGCTGCATGAAAGAGCTCGGAATGGGAAACGACAGCTATGAAATAATTGATATTGACAACGGCGACAGAGTTATCACGGCGGAAGAAGCGGTTGCTCACGTTGTACCATTTACCGAATAATACCGATAAAATAAACTGAGACCCGGAATCATCAGGTGATTCCGGGTCATAATTTTAATTGAATATTCAGATTCTTGCCACGCCGGATTTACGCGCTGCTTCAGCAACAGCGGCGGCAACAGTATCTTTGATTCTGGGATCAAAAGCGTGAGGAAGAATATAATCGGCATTCAGCTCATCATCGCTCACAAGAGAAGCTATGGCATAAGCCGCGGCTATCTTCATATCTTCGTTTATGTCACTCGCTCTTACATCAAGAGTGCCTCTGAATATGCCGGGGAACGCAAGAACATTGTTAATCTGATTCGGGAAATCAGAACGGCCGGTGCCGACAATGGCGGCGCCTGCTTCCTTAGCAAGGTCTGGCATAATCTCAGGAGTGGGGTTAGCCATAGGAAGAACGATGGGGTTGGGGTTCATTGATTTAATCATTTCCTGTGAAACGATTCCGGGAGCGGATACACCGATGAATATGTCGGTGCCCTTCATAGCTTCGGCAAGACCGCCCTTAACAAGGCCTCTGTTGGTAACCTTGGCAAGCTCTTCCTTGAAGGGGTTGAGATTGTCTCTGCCTTCGTAGATTGCGCCGGTTCTGTCACAGAGAATAACATCCTTGAGACCGAGCGACATAAGAAGCTTTGCAATGGCAACGCCTGCCGCGCCGGAGCCGTTGATAACCGCCTTGCAGTCACCGAGCTGTCTGCCGGTGAGTTTCATAGCGTTGATAAGAGCTGCGGAAACAACAACAGCGGTGCCGTGCTGGTCATCGTGGAAAATGGGTATATCGCAACGCTCTTTGAGTTTCTTTTCAATCTCAAAGCAGCGGGGAGCTGCTATATCCTCAAGATTTATGCCGCCGAAAGAGCCGGAAATTAGATAAACGGTTTCAACTATTTCGTCAACATTCTTTGATCTTACGCAAAGAGGAAAAGCGTCAACTCCGCCGAATTCCTTGAAGAGAACGCACTTGCCTTCCATAACAGGCATACCGGCTTCGGGGCCTATATCTCCAAGGCCGAGAACGGCTGTACCGTCGGTAATAACGGCAACCATATTCCAGCGTCTGGTGAGCTCCCAGCTCTTTTTGTAATCTTCCTGAATTGCGAGGCAGGGCTCGGCAACACCGGGTGTGTATGCAAGTGAAAGGGCGTCTTTATTGTCAACCTTGGCGCGGGCAATAACTTCAACCTTGCCCTGCCACTCACCGTGAAGTCTTAATGATTCTTTTCTGTAATCCATATTTATCTCCTTACAGCTCAGCGTTCAATATGAGCTTTGATTTTCTTGGTTTCGGGATAGGGCTTGTAATTATCTTCCCACGGGAAGGTGTAATCAAGGCCGAGCTCGTCTCTTACAGCGTTGATTTCGCCCTGAACAGATTCATTGATGGGAACGCCTGAGGGCTCTCTGCTCTTCCAGATTTCATACTCTTTTTCGCCGGCAATATAGATTCTTTCAGCGCCGGGAGCTTTTCTGGATTCGCGCACTTTGCGGATGATTTCGCCGGTCTTTTTCCTGCAGAGATCTTCGCCGAGGAAATGATTGGTGTCAATGGCAATAAAGAAATGACCGAGATGATAAGGTCTGATTTTGCCTTCTTCATCTTTGCCGTCAAGATCTTTGCCGTATGCGCCGTCCTGAAGAACACTTGAAAGGAACTCAACAAACATAGCAAAGCCATAGCCCTTGTAACCGCCGAGAGCTTCGCCGATGCCGCCGAGAGTGGTGAGAGCCGCAGTACCCTCACGGATTTTCTTGAGAGCTACGCCTGCGTCGCCTTCAACAGGAGTGCCGTCAATGTTGATAATGGTGCCGGCGTGTACGGGTTCATCTATTCTTGCGTAATACTCAATCTTACCGTTCTGAGTGATTGAAGTAGCGCAGTCAAAGTTAAAGTCAAAAGCTTCATCTGAAGGAACGCCGAGAGTAAAGGGATTGGTGCCGAACATTCCTTCGGTGCCGAAAGTAGGAGCAACAGAAGGACGGGCGTTTGTGCCTGTCATACCGATGCAGCCCTGCTCAGTAGCCATAGAGGTGTAATAACCGGCAATACCGTAGTGGCAGGAATTGCGTACAACAACCATACCCATACCGTATTTCTTCGCCTTATCAATTGCCATCTGCATGGCCTTGGTGCCTATAACCTGACCCATGCCGTTATGTCCGTCAACAACAGCGGTGGTTTCGGTTTCTTTTATAATCTCAAAATTGGTTGTGGGTGACTGAATACCGGCTTTGATTCTGTCAAGATAAATGGGCTTGAATCTGTTGCAGCCGTGGCTCTCGATTCCTCTTTTATCGGACTCAAGAAGCACGTCAGTGCACATTTCGGCATCCTCTCTGGGAATACCGTAACCGACAAAAGCATCGGTAACAAAATCGGTAATCAGATTCCAGGGGCATACTACTTTTGGCATAATACAATCTCCTTTATATAAAATATTTATGCATATCAATTATACTTAATTATTTTAATTTATCAAGTGTTTTCAATATTTTTCACAGTATTGTTACATTTTTGCTCTCAATTTTGCCGCTCCACTCAGAAATCGTGCCCGGGTCATATTTTTCGGGCGGGCGGGAATAAAGCGAAGAGGCTGAGCTGCCTTTGATAAGCCCGTTAACAATGGCAAAAAAATACTTTGGGTTTCTCATTCCTCTTGTGAACTTGCCGAGCAGCTTGCCGAAGTTCATATCTTTTCCGCCGCCGGCAAGGTCTGAGGACTGAATAACATCGTTTTCAAAAAGGAAATCAACACCCTGAGACGGAAGAGAGAGAATAGAATTTTTAAGCCCTTCGTTTTTTGAAGCAAAAGCACCGCATTCTTTATGGAATCGCTTATTGTATTCCCACAAATACTCTGCACTGAAATCCGATTCCGGGCAGGAAATAAGTGTATCGGCGAGAATGATTCCGGCTTTAAGGGACAGATCAATGCCCATACCGTTCATAGGCATTGTCATAAACGCGCTGTCGCCTGCCGCCGCATAACCGTTTGCGACCATAAGCGTAAGAGGCCTTCTTACCGGGATAATACCGTACTGCCCTCCATGAACTATCTGAGTGCCTATCCACGGATGATCTTTTCTGAATATGGCAAGCTGTTCATCAATCTTATCCTCACCGAATTTATCAATACGCCCGATTAAAATATCCACAGTGTTTTCGTTAGTGCAGCACCAGGACAGACCCTGCTCGCCTTCGTGATACATATAGACCTCAAAAGGAGTTTGAGGCATAACGCTGTCTGTTTTGTTGAAATACGCCCGCCAGCCGTAAAACAGGTCTCCTCTTTTTACGGATTTATCAATTCCGAATTCGTCCGGGAGATTGGTCTTAACGGGTGAAAAAACTCCGGCGCAGTCAATTACAAGGTCGCCGCAAAAGTCCCCTCCCGAGGTTGAAACTCCCGCTACCCTGCCTTTATCAATTAAGGGCTTAAATACTTCTGTGCCAAAAAGCAACTTTGCTCCCTTTTCGGCTGCGTTATCAATCAGCATATTGATAAGCGGCTTTCTCCACATTATTTTCTGCCTGTTTTCATCGCTGTATAATATTTCAATCCTTTTTCGTTTGGCAGGGCTCAGAAAAGCGCAGTCGCCTCTGTATCTCCAGCTGTTTTCGGGAAATACATCGATGCTTTTACCGGTTATCTCACTCAGAATATCAAAATCAAATCTGTCTTCCCAATCGTGACCGAGGTTTTCTCTTTCTTCTTTCTCTATAACCGTTACATCGAAGCCGCTGCAAGCAAGCATCGCCGCTGCGGTGAGACCTGCGTGACCGGCACCGGCTACAATTATTTTTTTCATCGTCTCCCCTCCTCTGCTTTGTATTATATCATATTTGAAATTATGTTTGCAAATACTATTAAAGTTTCATCATACAAAAAGCACAGCTTGAAACAGCAAAAAGCTTACAGGTCCATATAACCTGTAAGCTTCGTTAAAAATTGTTTTATCTGCTCATAAACTCGCAGACGAGTTTGCTGTGTTCAACGGGATCATCAATGCTTCTGCCGGCTATAAGGCACGCCTCGCCGTAAAGCAGTTTTGCATATTTTTCAAGATCATCCGGGCAGTCTGCGTAAACCGATTTAATCTTATCTGCAACAGGATGATTTATATTGATATCAAGCACAACTGTTGCTTTAATCTTGTTATCTCCGGCGCCGGGCATTGCATTAAGAGTTTTTTCCATATCAAGGGATATCGCGCCTTCGGTGGTAAGGCAGACAGGATGTCCGCTGAGCTTATTGGTAAATCTTACACTGCTAACCTTATCGCCGAGGGATTCCTTCATCTTTGTGAGAATATCAGCCGAATCTGTATTGGCTTTTTCAATTTCTTCCTTTTCTTCATCGCTGCTGACATCAAAGCCTTCATCACAGATATTGACAAATGTTTTTCCGCTGTAATTCATCAGCGTCTTTATAACAAATTCATCAACATATTCCGTGAGCATCAGCACCTCAAGGCCCTTGTTTACCGCGGCGTCATACTGAGGCAGCATTTCAATCTTTTCAATGGTTTCGCCGGTTGCATAATAAATGTTTTTATCATCTTCTTTAAGACGTTCAGTGTATTCGGCGAGAGTAGTGAATTTCTTTTCATAAGAAGACACAAATATCAGCAAATCCTTAAGGTCATCCTTATGCATGCCAAAGTCATTGTAAACTCCGAATTTAAGCTGAATTCCGAAAGCCTTGAAAAACTCTTCATATTTTTCCCGCTCTGTTTTGAGCATTTTTTCAAGCTCGTTTTTAATTTTCTTTTCAACTGTTTTGGCTATAAGCTTCAGCTGGCTGTCGTGCTGAAGCATTTCACGGCTGATATTGAGCGAGAGATCCTCAGAATCAACAAGACCTCTTACAAAGCTGAAATAATCAGGCAGTAAATCGGCGCATTTCTCCATAATGAGAACGCCTTTTGAATAAAGCTGAAGACCTTTTTCGTAATCTTTTGTATAGTAATTATACGGAGCGTGAGCCGGTATGAAAAGCAGTGACTTATATGTTGCGTTTCCTTCAACACTTGAATGGATAACTTTTAACGGGTCTTCAAAATCATAGAACTTCTCTTTATAAAAAGTGTTATATTCCTCATCTGTAACTTCGGATTTTGTCTTTTTCCAGATGGGTATGCGGCTGTTAAGCACTGTGAGCTCGGTAACATCTTCGTACTCGTCTTCCGTACCTTCTTTAAGAACGGATTTTTTCATCTCCATCCTTATCGGGTGGCGGATATAATCGGAATACTTTTTGACAAGTGACTGTATAGTATATTCGTCAAGGTATTTGCTGTAATCATCATCGTCGGTATCTGGCTTCAGATGCATTTTGACGCTTGTACCGAATGACTGTTTATCGGATTCACCTATTCTGTATCCGTCAACACCCTCGGACTCCCACTTATATGCCTTGTCGGAGCCGAAAGCTTTAGACTCAACGGTAACCTTGTCACTCACCATAAAAGCAGAATAAAAACCGACGCCGAACTGACCGATAATGTCGATATCTTCCGCTTCGGAATTTTCATCCTTAAAAGCGAATGAGCCGCTCTTGGCAATGGTACCCAGGTTTGAATCAAGCTCATCCTCGGTCATACCTATTCCGTTATCGGTAACGGTAATGGTTCTGCCCTCTTTATCAATATCAATGTCAATCACAAAATCATCGGCACCGAGCCCGACACCTGTATCGGTAAGCGATTTGAAATAAAGCTTATCAAGCGCATCCGATGAGTTGGAAATAATCTCTCTGAGAAATATTTCCTTATGAGTGTAGATTGAATTGATCATCAGATCCATCAGTCTCTTGGATTCAGATTTAAAATGCTTCTTTTTCATCAGTAACACCTCTTACTTGATTATAATCGGATTATATACCCGGCTGCGGATAATAATATGTATGAATTATTAACAAAGCGTTAACATCAGCACTCTTTGATTTAAAGTGCCAAAACTGATGAATTATTAAACTTTCTTTACATTTTGTTCACTTACAACTATGCTTATTATGATAAAATCTCTGCAGGAGGAGGTCATAAAATGAAAAAAATAATGGAGTATATTGAATCCTCTTTTGATGGATATCCTCAGACCGACAGTTTATATAAATTCAAGCAGAATCTCATCAGTGAATTTACCGACAGAGCGAATGAACTCACTCATTCCGGGCTGAGCGACAGCAACGTCATCACAGACCTTATCATTGACGAGCACCCCGATTTAAAAAAAGAATATGACAGCCTGATAAAGGAAGAAAAATTAAAAAAGAGAAAAAAGAGAAACAGAGTTCTCAGAGTCGTTATATCGGCAATGTATTTTTTATTTGCTTTGCTTGCCTTTCTTGTAATCGGCTTTGCGACAGGCGCATGGGGCAAAACCTGGGTTATCCTTGTTACCGCAACTCTTTTATTTATTTCTTATATTATCATTCTAATTGTTAAATCTCTCACCCGCAGAAAGAGTATGTTCCATCCGGTTTCAAGGATACTTCTAGCTGTAAATGTGTTTATTTATGCGACAGTTGCATTCCTGATTCTTTTTGTTGTATTCCGGCTGAAGCTTGCCTGGCTTGCCTTTATTTTCGGCGTGCTTGTTATGATGAGTGTTGACGGAATCTATGCGGAAAAGGCAGCTGAAAGATTTGCAATATTCTTTCATATCGGCTACATCATACCCGCGTCGGTTATGTTTTATATCATTTTCATTTCGCTCGGTCTTATCCCCGCCCACCCCGGCTGGATAATGATACCCGCCTCTCTGCTTATTGTGCTGGCAGTGATACTTGCGAGAATATTCATAAACAACAAAGATACAGAACTTGAGGAAACGGAGGAC
Source organism: Clostridiaceae bacterium (assembly GCA_016282855.1). Classification (GTDB taxonomy): domain Bacteria; phylum Bacillota; class Clostridia; order Oscillospirales; family Acutalibacteraceae; genus CAG-177. The sequence goes on from JAEELT010000069.1 coordinate 10,769, forward strand.
GACAGCGAATGGAAAGAAAACTGAATGCCGAACTCTGGGATAAAATGCACTACCTTTTCCGCGATTTCAATGACAGAATGGTTCACGTTGAGCTTGAATATGATTATGATATCGATATTAACGCGCTTAAAACAGTTCTTATATGTTTCTTTGAAAAAGCGCCGGTGCTTCACTCATCTTTCACCGACAATCATGTAAAACCTTATTGGCAGGTAAACAGATACAACATTGATGATGTGCTGACTGTAAAAGATATTGACGAAAGCTCCAGAGATGATGAAGTAGATTCTTTTCTTACTCAGTGTCTGCCTCCGGAAGGGCAGCTTCAGATGAAAGTGCTTGTGCTGAGATACAGCGGCAAGAGCACTCTGTGTATAGTGGAAAATCATATGTGCATGGACGGCGGAGATTTCAAATACTTCATGAAAGCTCTGTGCAAAAACTATAACGATTACATTACAAGCGGTAAAAGCCCGCTTGAGTTGAGACAGGGCTCGCGCTCATATGAAACAATATACAAAGATTTATCAAAGAGCGATAAGAAAGCCGCTGAAAATCTTTACAGAAACATAAATAAAAAAGACAATCACAGATTCCCCCTCACCGAAAGCAGCCCCGACGATAAATCTTTCATCGCCCGCAAGGTGATACCTGCTGAAAAGTTTATTAAAATAAGAAGCGAAGGCAAGAAATACGGAGCAACTATAAACGATATGCTTATGGCGGCATATTATTACAGCCTCTATGAGCTTGCCGGCTTTGACGCCGGCGAAAGCGTTAGTATTTCCTGCGCTATTGACCTCAGAAGGCATCTTAAAAATACCGATGAAATGGGCGTTACAAATCACACCGCCTGGATGCAGTGCAAAATACCGGAGCTCGGCAGAGACATCTTTGAAACGCTTCAGTATGCAATCAGAAGCGCCAATCAATTCAAGCAGGATAAATATATGGGCCTTTACGGTCTTCCCCTGCTCTCTCTCGGATACAGAATAATGCCACACGCCGCAAGCGAAGAAATAATAAAAATAGGCTATTCAAACCCGTATATTGCAATGAGCAACATCGGCATACTCGAAGTAGACAAGCTTGCGCTGAGCGGTCACGAGCCGGTTAAAGGCTTTATGAGCGGCGCGGTAAAATATAAGCCTTATGTTTTGCTTTCAGCCACTTCAATGAGAAATGAACTTACTCTGTCAATGTGCGTTAGAGGAAATGATGAAGATAAACGAATAGTTTCTGATTTCTTTAATCTTATGGAAAAGAATATTGATATTCTGATAGGAGAAAAAAGCTGAAAACAAAATAATTGACCCATAATTAAAAAAAGGCTTGATTTTTTTAAAACAGTCAATTATAATAAACAGCGTCGTTTGACAGATGCGGAGAGTTGTCCGAGCTGGTCGAAGGAGCACGATTGGAAATCGTGTGAACGCCATAAACGTTCCGAGGGTTCGAATCCCTTGCTCTCCGCCATGAACAGAGTCCCAAATCCCTTATATATCAAGGGTTTTGGGGCTTTTGTTATTTGCTGAAAGTCTAGATTTTCAGGCAAAAAATTTCGGCACAGTGTATAAAAAGAATTGCAAACATCTGTAAAGAACTGCCAAAAAGTGGGATCCCAAAAAGTATCCCAGAAGGGTCAAAAAAAGGCAAAAAGTGTCCCAAAACACAAAAAAAAGTATCCCACCTCGGACTGAGGTGGGATACAAAGTCAGGTTTTATTGTACATTTTCACCAGAAACATAATTAATCAAGTTTGTGAAGGTTTTTTTCTGCTGTTTTTCGGAAATATGAGTGTATATTTCCTGAGTAACCTCCGATGAATTATGCCCCATGAGAAGCTGAGCGTCTTTGAACTGAACTCCTGCTTCATATAGAATTGTCGCGTATGCGTGCCTGAGCTGATGCGCGCAAAGCTTAACTCCGTGTTCTTTTCTGAATCTGTTCCAGGACTTATCAAACTTGCTTCTTGTGTAGTAACCGCCTTCGAATTCAAATATTATTCCCTTTTTCTTTTTGGGTAATACATTTTCCAGAGGCGGCAGCAAGGGAACTGTTCTGTTTCCCGCATCGGTTTTTGTATGATCCTGAATTGTCGGTTTTCCGTCCACAAAGATTACCGTCTTATTGATTGTTATAATCTTATCGTCCCAGTTGATATCTTCATATCTCAGGGCCAGCGCTTCATTTCTTCTGCAACCGGTATAAAGGAGCAGAAACGGAAACAGACCGAATTCGTCATTGACGGATTCCTTGATTATTTCCACTTCATCATTCGGCGGAAGATCTCTTTTCTTTTTTTCGGCTTTTGCGGGAACCTTTACCGCTGTACACGGATTATAATTCACATATCCGCAAACCATCGCGTAATCGTAAACCTGATTAAGAACTATCAATCTGAGTTTAAGCGTCTGCTTTGCCCATTTGTACTCCTGATACAGTGTTCTGATGAATCTGTCAACATCAATTGCCTGTATCTCATCAAGCTTCTTGTTCCCGAAATATTCCTTGATGTTTTTGATTGGGGCAATGTAACACTGCTGGGTGTTGTAATTGATTTCCTTATCGTGGCTGTCCTGCCATTCGTCAATTACATCTTTCAGCTTCGGAACCTTGGTATTTTCATCTTTAATCTGTTTGATTTTTTTCTTTAATTCCTCTTCGGAGTTATAACGGATGTGTTTCTTTATTTTCTTTCCGTTACGTCCTTCAATAGTAACATGTTTTTCCATTTAATCGTGCCTCCTTCGGCTTTAATTTTATTGAAATCCTCTCTGCCTGCAATTGTGCGAGCAGAGAGGATTGTGGCTATTTATTTCGTGAGAGCTCTCGCAAGACTGGCTTTGCTGATAAAGCCGTCTTTGAATAGGTCTCCGTAAATCTTATGAACGGTGGGTCTTGATATCTTCAGCAGATTGGCTACATCTGTTTTGGTTAGCATAACCTTATCGGTAAGATCATCAATCATCCTGAGATTATCGTAATAAGATTCCTTAACTATAAAAATCACCTCATCTTTCGTAATAATTCTTTTTCCTGGCTTTGGCTTTAGCCCGCTGGTTTTCCGCATACAGGGCAAGCGCCTTATCAATGACCTCCGCCATAAATTTTGGCGTGGCGTCGGCCCTGAAATACTTACCGAGAATTTCCGGCGGAACTTTCAGTGCCTCACGCTGGTTGGACTTGCGCTCGCACATGATTTCGAGTATCATATCCGCGTCGAGCTTCCCTTCACCCGAGAGTTTCCTCATTCTCTGCGCCTGTGAAAGAGAAGGAACCGCCTGTTCACTTTCAATCGTGACAAGCAGTTCCTTCTGAAGCTCCTGGGGTATGTATGAAATTTCAATCGCGGGCGTTATCGCCATTCTCTTTTCATCCACCATTTTCAGCAGTTCGGGGATAAGATAAGTGAGACGGATATAACGCTGAATTGTTCTCTCGCTGTCTTTGACGGCGTTGGCAATTTGTGTAATCGAGTTTTCAAACCTTTCGCCATCGTGGCGAAACCTTTTTCCGGAATGGTATAAAGCCTCATTTTTCATCCTGAAGGCAAATGCCTTTTCACTCGGCAGAAGACCGTCACGGTAGAGATTACTGTCAACGAGAACCACTATCGCGTCTTCACGGCTCATCTCCGAAACATAGCACGGAATCATTTTCAGGCCGAGCTTTTTGCAGGCGTGAAATCTTCTGTGCCCCGAAATGATTTCGTACTCTCCGCCGCCGTCGGGGCGGACAATCAGCGGCTCAATTATTCCTTTGGCTTTGATGCTGTCAACCAGCATTTCCATTTGATCGTCATCCGTTACTCTGAAAGGATTGCCTTCATACGGATACAGCTTTGACATTTCAATTTTTTGTATTATCATATTATTAACTCCTTATAATTATTTTTCCTTACATTCCCGCTGAATCTCTCGCACAGGTTTAGCGGGATTGTCTTTTTCGATCATCATCTGCTTCTGTCCGGCATTGAATGAATCTGCTCGGACTTGTAGTTATACTGTCTTATGACATCTTCGGGAATATTTTTGAGTACCTTCATGGCCTCCTCATATTCCATTCTCTGTTTACCCATCTGAAGCCTGGTTTCCATGCTGATTTTGCTGTCGTTTTGAAGCTTCTTGTTTTCCTTTTTCAGAGCGTCAAATGAATCGGCATAAGCCTTGACCTCGGAGGCATATTCCTTGTATTCCTTTTCATACCTGTCAATCAGCTTTTCGAGTTCCGCTTTCTTTTCCTTCATATTGAAGACGGAAAGAGAATCAATGCATTCGATAATCTTCTTGTGTTTCTTGGTAAGATTAATGCCCTTCTTGAAAAGCTGAGTGGGAATATAGGTTCTTCCGGTGATGTCGCTGCTTTTGCCTCTGTTGAGGTCGGGATATTTGGAACTCATATGTTTGTGGTATTCATCCTGCCACTTTATGAGATCCTTCTTGTTGCCGATTATTTCCTTTGCCGACAGCCTGCCGTCCCTTGTGATAGGGCAGAAATCAAGGTGCATATGAGGTGTTTTCTCATCGTAATGAATCACAGCCGAAATAATCCTGTCCTCGCCGAGCTTTTTTCTGTAAAACTCAAGCGCGTGCCTGAAGAAATCGTCGGTGTCCCTCTTGCTCATTTTCGTGAAGAAATCGGGGCTTGCCGTAATAACGGTTTCTACCATATATACGCTGTCCTTCCTGGTACGGCACCCATATTTTTCAATCAGCGCCTTACAGAGGTTTCTGTAGGTATCCGTCGGCTTTACAAGATGTACATTATCCTTTGTTTTTTCCTTCTTTATGTCCGGATTTGTCTTGTATTCCGACTTGGTTCTTTCATTGTGGGCTTCAATCCCGCCGCAGCCTGCCGCCTTGAGCTTCATAAAACGCATTATCGCGTATTTTGCCATTTAAAAATCCTCCTGTCTGTTTTTTTTACGAACACGGAAAACGGATGTACCGGTGTACCCTGAGGTGGGACACCGGTACATCCGATTCTTAAGTCCGTGAGAAAAAATTTAATTATCATCGTTCGTGTCCTCTATGGTTACATTTGTGCTGTACGCGACTGGACCGAGGCCGGCGTTTCCGCTCGGATATCGGGTGAAGCACGGTCTCATACCCTTAAAACCCCTTACTTTACGGGTTTCTCCCTTGATTTTTATCTTATTGCTGGGAGTTATACCGTATTTACGGCTGTTGTTTTTAAAGTATGTGAGCATTGACTGCGTGTTGCCGAGCTTCGCTCCGTTTTCGTGACACCACACCTTATATATCTCGACCAGCATCTGCGATGTTATTACATAGTCGGGAGCAAATTCGATGTACCCTTCGGAGCAGGCGAAGTCCTCATAGTTGCTACCCTGCTTCATCGCCTCTTCGACATTAGCCTTGCTTCTGTCGCTCTCGGTGAACTGATAATTGTTCCTTATGAGCCTCCAGAGACCCGCGAGCATCCACCAGAATATCTGCTCGGCCTCTTCGCACATCTTGTCGGCGAGAAACGGATCGTTGACTCTGTTTTCGGGCACGGGCTTTGTTGAGATAATCAGCTGCCGTCTGAAGAAACCCATGCTTCTGTCATAGAGTGAAACAAGAAAGCCGTTGCCGAAAGCGAGCAGCCTTGAATAGATTCTGCTCTGATAGCTCTGTTTGCCCTTCTTTTCAACATCCATTTCTTCCTCGGCGGTTACAATGGATTTTATGTAGTTGGTATCGGGCAGAGCGCCGAGCTTTAAATCGTCATCGAGAAATACAAGCATATCCTCAAGGCATGCTCTGGCGAACGGACTGTTTTCCACCTTCTGAAGGCTTCCTGTGTAAAGACTGGTGCCGAATATCTTCTTGAGCACTATTCCTATTCTCGACTTTCCTTCGCCGCCTTCGCCTTTGATAATCATCATCTTCTGACCTCTTGTTGACGGAATCAGCAGATAGCCGAGATATTCCTGTACGGTGGGAATATCTTCCTCATAAAACAGGTCGTTTATGAATCCGAGCCATACTGGGCAGCCTTTTGATTCTGTGCTGTAATTGATGTTCAGTCTGTTCATACAAAAGCACTTTTCCTCTTCAAATCTGCCGTCAAGGTAAAATGTGCCGTTCTTCATAAATATCCTGTCCTCGTAAATCGGCATGTCATCCTGCCGGCAGAAGATACGGAGCAGTTCGATTATGTTTTTTATCCTGTAAGAAATAGATGTCTTTACGAACTCGCAGATTATTGAGTGTATTTCCGCGGCGATAACGCTCTCATCGGTGATGACTCCGTCATAGTCATAGAAGACTCCGTTGATACAGATAAGAGGATGCCTTTCGACAAACATTCTGCAGAAGGCATCCTCATCAATTTTTCCCGAATCCAGCAGCCAGGAAACATCGGGATTTGATTTTAAGTTTTCATCCATTGTCCTGTATCATCCCTTTCACTCTGAGGATTTCATCATCCGTGCGGCAGTCCATAAGGCAGTCGATAAGATATGATATATATCCTATATTCCTTACAGCGTACGCATAAAGCGGATGAAGCTGCTCATCGCTCTCTTTTGGTCTGAGCTCGTCTATACACTTTTTCATTTCTTTTTCAAGAGCAATGTAGTAAGCGGCCGTATTGTTGAGCCAGTCCCTGAGAGACTCCTTTTTCCTTGCCGGAGCCGGTTTCTCATCGCACGTATACTCATCACAGTCGAGCTCAAGCTCATCCATTAATCTTTTCGCGGCGGCGCCGTTGCTTATGCCGTTGAGCTCGGCGACAAAGTCAACAACATCGCCGTGAGCTCCGCAGCCGAAGCAGTGATAGTGATCATCATCCACCTTCATGGAGGGATTGATGTCGTTATGAAACGGACAGCGAATCATTCCGTTGCCCGAAACATTGAAGCCGATACTTTCGGCGTAGTCTCTTACAGAGACTTTTTCTTTTAGTTTTTGATAATCAATCATTTTGGTTTCTCTCCTTTGTAGATAAGATTTGTTGTTTTTCTCCCGATCTCGGAGCGAGCCTTTTTCTGGGCGTCGGT
>JAEELT010000070.1 GCA_016282855.1 Clostridiaceae bacterium
CCATACTGTCATATATACCTGCCGCTTTGCGGCAACCGAAATTACTCATTACTCCTTGCTCATTACTCATTATAAAAGGACTGCGCAAAACTGCGCAGTCCCTTTATCACTCTATTTGCTTCTCATTTCAATCAGTTCTCTGTAACTGATAAGCTCTATGCCCTTATCCTTAAAGAATTGATGTGTAACGGGGTCTTTCATCATTTTATATTCCCAGTAGCGTCTCTGCCAGGAGCCGGCAATCATTTTAAGCTCATCGGTGTCGAAGGCGGGATGAATGAAGGTTTCGGTTATTCCCTCATCTATATTGCCGTGAAATTCAAGGAATTTATCGCGGAATTCCTCATAATTGTCTATATCATTAAGGCATTTCACCTGATCGGTCAGTATAAGATAATCGGGGGTGTAGACCTTATAAATCTTGCTCAGGAATTTGCAGAGCTTGCAGAAAAAGACATATAAATTATAATTTACTCCGTCGGGGCAATACTCCTTCTTGGGTTTTACGCACATCCTGAAGGGGAGTTTTTGCTGCTTGCAGAGCTTGAATATTTTGGGCAGCATCAGATATTTCCCGTTCATACCATAGAGGGAGCCCATGTGGTTATCCGCCTGCACCGGCTTCATCCCCCACTCTCTCGCGCGGGAAATCTGCGCCTTCGCCTCGGCAATTGCCTCCTTATAGGTACAATGCTCCTCAAAATCCTCGTTTTCTGGCCACATTCTGCCCTCGGGTGTCATCAGACTTTTGCCGCCCGTGAGCGGGCCCCAGGGCCATCTCTCTTTCCATTCGTTTGTCGTGGTCAGATGCACTCCGATTGCGTACTGAGGATTCTCAGCCGCGAAACGGACCGCCTCTCTCGCCGCAGGGCATGGAATCATTACTGTTGAGGATTTAATGCAATCTGTCCTGAAAAGGTCAAAAATCGCTTCGTTTGCGGAATTGCACATTCCGAAATCATCGGCGTTGATAATAAGAAATCTGCTCATTTTTCGCACCTCACATTGAAGTATATATTATGATTTCCGTGTCTCTCGGATAATAATCTCCGGCATTTACATTGAGCCTCTCGACCTTGCCGACATTAAACAGGCCGAGCAGGCCGTGACTGGCTCCGTTGACGGCTCGCGCGTTTTCAAACCCGGCTTCCCTGATTTCGGTGAGAGCCCTCTCACGCCTGAGCCCGATAACCTCCGGCACCTTGGCGAGTTCTGTATCTCCCTGGCTGTAAACCGGGTTACCGTCATTGTCAAGAGTTACTGTGCAGGAGACATATCTGTTTTCGCCGTAATAAATCTCAACCTTATACGGTTCTCTGAAATCCTTTTTGCTCAGATTTTTGATATACTGAATCGGTCTGCCGTCCGCCGTATAGAGGAAAACCTCGTTTCCGCCGGAGGTCCTTCTTTCAAGCTGAATATCCTGCGCGTCAAGCTCAAGGCCCGGGAAAATAATCGAAACCTGTACGCTTGTGTTTCCTCTCTCGGCGGATTTAATCAGCACCTTGGTATAAGCAGAAACAACATTTCTCATCCAGAGCAGATTGAAAGTGTCGCTGTCGACCACGACATAATCATCTTCGCTCAGAACATATCTGTCATCATCATAAACATAGAGCGAACGCTGAACATACGGGTTTTCCGGGTTCCAGAGGTCGCCGTCGGGAGTCAGTTCGCTGCCGGTGTAAGAAAATCCGGTCAGCTCATCCTCCGAATACTTATCCGCCCCCGCGCTCGCAACGCAGACGAGCTCTTTTCCGTTATAATATAGAGACTCAAAGCTGTTTGAATTGACGCTGTTTTCGTCAAACGCATCAACGGTAAACCTGAGGAAATAGTAGGCGGAGGAATTGCCGGCTCTCACGGTGCAGAGCCGCAGGTCTTCGCTCGCTTCATTGTTGCAGTTAATCCTGCCGCCCTCAAAAACATTTTTATCGCCGTCAATATCAAAAATATAGAGCGTTATAGAGTCAAATCCGCCGTCAAGGTCGGTGATGAGAATGCACTCATTGACGCCGTCGGCATCAATATCATAAAAATACTCCGAAAATCTCGATTTATCAAAGTTGCTCACTCCCGGGGGCAGAGGCTCTGTTTCTTTATAAAGCTCGGCATCCTTTGCCCTTACGGCGTAAGCGCATTTGTATTCCCGTGTGAATTCACTGCCTCTGAGATAATTCAGATATATATTTTTGGCTTCATTCGGCAGTATCTCATCGCTGATTTCGGTCAGCGAGGTGCCGGTCTCGGCGGCATCCGTAACCGTTGCAGCCGGAGTGCCGCTTCCCGCGTTCCCCGCTTTTACTACTTTGATCAGCTTTATTGACAGCACTATCAGCGCTATACCCAAAATCGCCGTGATGAAGGATATTATCATCATCGGTTTGTTAATCGAATTTTTACGCTTCGTACCTGTCTGCGGCTCAGTTTCGCCCGGCATATCGAGATTTTCGGCGAGTCTGAAAGCTTTTTTCCTGCCCAGCAGAGCGTTCAGTATCTCTTCGGCTTCCTCCTGCCTGTCTTCGGGATTTGCCGACAGCCCGCGGGCAATCGCGGCGGGAACTTCAGCAGGCAAACCCGGCACGGCTTCAAGCTCACGAAAAAGGTCAAAGCCAGCGTCGCTCAGCGCA
>JAEELT010000071.1 GCA_016282855.1 Clostridiaceae bacterium
AATGAATCTGAGCATCCTCGATGTTGACGGGGAAGTGCTCGCAATTTCGCAGTTTACTCTCTGCGCCGACCTCAAAAAGGGCAACCGCCCGTCATTCTTCCCTAGCGCACCGCCGGACGAGGCAAACGCGCTTTACGAGTATTTCTGCACCCGGCTTATTGCCGAGGGAGTCAGGAAGGTGGAGAAGGGCGTTTTCGGAGCCGATATGAAGGTTACGATAAACAATGACGGACCGGTTACGATAGTCATGGATACCGATATCTGGGATAAGAAGGATAAATGATGAAAGTCATACAGATTGATCCTCAGTATGAGGGATTCGCAAATTCATATCTGATAGTTGATGAGAGCACCGGAGAGGGAGCCCTCATTGACCCCGGCTGCTACCTTGAAAACGCGCAGGCGGCGGTAAGGGACAGCGGAGCGGCGCTTAAATACATACTGCTCACTCACGGCCATTTTGATCATATTCTCGGAGCGCATTCCGCAAAAGAGCTCACGGGAGCGAAGATAGTGATACACCCGGAGGATGAGAAGTGTCTTTCGAGCGAGTATTACAGCCTTCTCACAACATACCCGACAGAGGGTTGTGAGCTTATTCCCGAAAAGGCCGATATCACAGTAAATGACGGCGATGAGATAAAGCTCGGAGAGACGGCAATCAGAGTTATGCACACACCCGGTCACACGCCCGGGGGAGTATGCTATATAATAGAGAGCGGGAGAGTGATATTCAGCGGAGATACTCTTTTTCACTCCACAGCGGGCAGGACAGATAACATAGGAGGAGATTTTGAAAAGCTCTGCTCTTCTCTTAAGAAGCTGATTGCCCTCGACGGTGATTACACCGTATTTCCCGGCCACAATATCCCCACTACTCTCGAGAGAGAAAGAACACGCAATTTTATCATAAGAAGGATGAAATAATTGATAATCCGTATTTCGGGTCATGATTTTCACTATGAATGTGAGAATCTCTGCAGAGTATTCTTCCCGAACGAAAAGATAAAAATCGTATATGACACGGAAGGCAGCGACCCGAGAACGGTCATCACGGAGTATGACGGCGAAACCGCGCGTGTGCGCGCCGAAATTGACGGGGAAAGCCGCGATTTCAGTCAAGCCGCCGCGCCCGAAAAAGCTGAGCTTATTATCGCGAGGCTGATTTATCGGGCGCTCTCGGAGATTACCGGTTATACACCGCCCTGGGGAGTGCTGACAGGAGTCAGACCTTCAAAGCTGATGATAAAGCTGAATGAGCTTTACGGCGAAGCGGTAGCGAAGGATTATTTTGAGAATGATCTGCTCGTGAGCCCTCAGAAAACCGCTCTCGCGCAGTCTGTGGCGCGCACGGAGGATAAAATCATTTCCCGGTCACGGCCCGAGTCCTTCAGCCTATATATATCAATCCCGTTCTGCCCTTCAAGGTGCAGCTACTGCTCATTTGTGAGCCACTCGATTACAAACTCAAACGCAAAGAAACTCTTTCCCGATTATATTGAATATCTCGCGCGTGAAATTGAGCTTACAGGGGAATATGCCGCAAAAAACGGCCTTCGCCTTGAGAGCATATATTTCGGCGGAGGCACTCCGGGGATTCTCAGCGCCCGGGAGCTTGACACTCTGCAGAGCGCGATTGAGCGAAGCTTTGAGCTCGGAAATCTCAGGGAATATACGGTGGAGATGGGCAGACCCGATACCGTAACCCCCGAAAAGCTTGAAATGCTGAGAAAGCACAATGTTGACAGGATAAGTATAAACCCGCAGACATTCAATCAGAAGACGCTTGACATCATAGGCAGAAAGCATACGGTGCAGCAGGCGCTTGACGCATATAATCTCTCCCGGGGATACGGCTTCGCGTGTATCAATATGGATCTTATTGCAGGCCTTCCCGGAGAAGTGTTTGAAGATTTCAGGCTCTCGCTTGACACAGCGGCGGAGCTTTCACCCGAAAATATCACGGTTCATTCGCTCGCTCTGAAACGCTCGTCGTCACTAAATCAGTCCGGCGCGCAGGTTGAGTCAGGCAAAGAAGCGGGCAGGATGCTTGATTATTCCTATGATACCCTCAATCGTATCGGATATATTCCCTACTATATGTACAGGCAGAGCAAATGTGTCGGAAACCTTGAAAACACCGGCTGGTGCAGGCCCGGCAAAGAGGGGCTCTACAATGTCTATATGATGGAGGAATGCCACACGGTGCTTGCCGCGGGCGCGGGCGGAGTCACAAAGCTCTGCGAGCCGGGCGGCTCAAATGTGGAAAGAATCTTCAACTACAAGTATCCCTATGAATATATATCGGGATTTGACGAAATAAAAAGACGTAAGGCGGGTATAGATGAGTTTTACTCGCGAAAGGGCGTGAAATAATTTGGAAAAAACCAATAAAAGGCAGTCGGTTCTGAGCGGAGCGATGGTGCTTATGGGTGCGATTATTCTTGTCAAAATCATAGGCGCTCTCTTCAAGATGCCCATGACGAGCATGCTGGGCACCGTGGGAAGAGGATACTTCAACTCCGCTTATGAAATATATACGCCCATATTTGCAATAGCTATGGCGGGTCTTCCCGTTGCCGTTTCAAAGATGGTCGCGGAAAGCGTTGCTCTGGGCAGATACAGACAGGCAAGGTCAATATTCAAGGTTTCGCAGAAGGTGTTTATAGTTGTCGGCCTTGCCGGCACGCTCGTGCTTCTCATCGCCGCTCTCCCTTACGCAAAATTCGTTGCGAATATGAAGAGCCTGAGGGCAATCCTCTGCGTCGCTCCGTCCATATTCCTTTGCTGCTATATGTCGGCTTACAGAGGCTATTATGAAGGCCTCAGAAATATGGTGCCCACCGCAATCTCACAGGTTATCGAAGCTCTCGGCAAGCTCATTATAGGCCTTGCGCTGATTAAGCTTATCATGAACAGAGGCATGGCGCAGTTTAACGCAGGCATGGCCGCGAGCGGAAATGTTTCGGCCAAGGTGTTCGGCGCAAACGTCACAAATCTTGCGGAAGCAAACTCGGTTATAGTCCCGAATGCCGCCGCAGGCGCCGTGTTCGGCGTAACGCTCGGCTCCGCGCTTTCGCTTCTTTTCCTTATGGTTTATTACAGGCTGAGAAATGACAGCTTCCCCAGAGAAGCCGTGCTCGCTTCACCCAAGCCGCAGCCCGGTATGGTAACGGCAAAGCAGATGATTTCAATAGCCATACCGATGGTAGTCAGCGCGCTTATTCTCAACATAACAAATCTTATCGATGTCACGACCATTCAGGCAAGGCTCACCTCGGCGCTGAATAACGATTTCACCACGGTCGTGAATATGTATTCATCATCAATCAACAGAGCCGTTGAGCTCGGCAGGCTCAATATAAACGATGTGGCCGAGGTTATGAAATATATCTGGGGCGCTTACGGCACTGCGCTCGATTTCAGGACTCTTGTGCCCACAATCACCATTCAGCTCGGAGTCAGCGCGATTCCCGCTCTCGCAACCGCCTGGGCGATAAAGAATAAAGACGATATGCGCTCGACCATTGAGACGGTGCTCAGGATAGGAATGCTCATTGCTCTGCCCGCCGGCCTCGGGATCGCATCTCTTGCAACACCGATTCTCACAGCCATCTACGGCAGGGGAAACAGCAATGAGGCAATCTCGATTATAGCTCCCATACTTATAGTCAACGGAATTTTCACTCCGCTTATGGCAATATCCACCCCCACCACAAATATGCTGCAGGCTGTCGGCAGAGCCGATATACCGATGAAGACGGTCGCCGCGGCTGCGGTGTGCAAGATTCTCTGCAACTTTATCCTTGTGGGAATCCCGAAGATCAATGTTTACGGAGCCGTTGCCGGTACAATACTTTTCTATGTCATTATAGTGAGCGTAAACCTTTTCTTCCTGCTCAGGATTTCAAAGGTCAGGGTAAACTGGCTCGGAGTATTTGTAAAACCGCTGATTGCCGCATCGCTCTGCGCCGTCACGGCATTTGCCGCACACGGAATCACTGTCAAAATAGTGCCGGCGGATACGACCGCTTCAATACTGAATTCCGATACTTTCGGCACGATAATCGGCATAGGACTCGGCGGAATTGTGTATCTGATTTCGATTCTGCTCCTCAAGGGAGTGGTCAGAGAAGATGTAATTGTTATGCCGAAAGGTGAAAAAATTGCCAAAATCCTTGAAAAATATGGGCTTTTAGGGTGAAAAATGCCGAAAATCCATAAAAATCATAAAAAAGAGGCTGTTAATGGTTGACTTTGAGTTAAAAGATAAGTATAATTGTAAAGACCTTGAACATATAATGGATTTGCTCCGGGCGCCCGGCGGATGCCCCTGGGATGCGAAGCAGACACATGAGAGCATCAAGCAGAATTTTATTGAAGAAACCTACGAGGTTATCGAGGCAATCAATAAAAATGATTCCGCTCTGCTGTGCGAGGAGCTCGGTGACGTGATGATGCAGGTCATCTTCCACGCCTGTATGGAAAAGGAAAAAGGTGTTTTCGATTTTGACGATGTGTGTGACGGCATCTGCAAAAAGCTGATAGTGCGCCACCCCCATGTTTTCGGAGATACTCAGGCGGATACGGTAGAGAAGGTCCTCTCCAACTGGGATGAAATCAAAAACAAGACCAAGGGCCGCAAGACCGTGACCGATTCCATGCTGAGTGTGCCCAGAGAGCTGCCCGCGCTTATGAGAGCGGCAAAGATTCAGAAAAAGGCGGCGGATGTCGGCTTTGACTGGGAAGATGCCTCGGGCGCGTTTGACAAGCTCTATGAGGAATTCGGCGAGCTTCGCGAGGCGGTTGAGCAGGGAGACAGAGAGCATATTGATGAGGAATTCGGAGATTTGCTTTTTGCCGCGGTCAATGTTTCAAGATTTATCAGATCCGACGCGGAGGAATCGCTCACAAAGGCGAGCGATAAATTCCTCGACAGATTTTCAAAGGTTGAGGCTATAGCGAGAGAGAGAGGGATAGATATGAAATCCGCTTCTCTCGAAACGCTCGATGAAATCTGGGACGAGGTAAAATCAAACAGTATATGATTGTCTCAAAGAGACATTTCATAAATATTCATTAAGAATGGAGAAAGACAATGAATAAGACAGAACTTATAGCAGCAGTAGCAGCTAAAGCAGGTATCGAGAAGAAGGCAGCTGACAAAGCAGTCAACGCTACCATCGATGCTATCACCGACGGTCTTGTAAAAGACGGTAAGGTTCAGCTCATCGGCTTCGGCACATTTGAGGTTCGTAAGCGCAAGGCTAAGACTGCCCGCAATCCTCAGACCGGCGAAGCAGTTAAAGTTAAGGCTACAAAGGTTCCCGTATTCAAGGCAGGCGCAGGCCTCAAAGAGAAGGCTGCAAAGTGCAAGGCAAAGGATATTAAATAATTATCTTTTACAAAAAAAGGCTGCCCTTTCGGGCAGCCGGTTTTTTTCGGAGAAAATATGAGACTTGATAAATACCTGAAGGTATCGCGGATTATAAAGCGCAGGACTGTCGCAAACGAGGCGTGCGATGCTAAGCACGTGAGCGTAAACGGCAAACCGCAGAGAGCATCATACGATGTTAAAGTCGGTGACGTGATAGAAATAACCTTCGGCTCGAATACTTCGAGATTTGAGGTGCTCAGCGTAAACGAATACGCCACAAAAGAAAACGCATCTCTCATGTTCAGACAGCTGTAATGATGATGAGAAATCATTAATATTATAATTAAACATTATTCCACCCTCTCCGTGCCCGGAGAGGGTGTTTTGTTTGCCTGCAAGCAAACGGATGCGGTCGGCAAAAATTCTCTGAAAACTGTTGATATTATCTTATTATTTTGATATACTTTTCTTGCGACACAGTTCAATAATCTTTAACCGTTTTTTCAGGTTTGCGTTTTTACCTTTGGTAAAAACGCATGCT
>JAEELT010000009.1 GCA_016282855.1 Clostridiaceae bacterium
GTTGCCGCCCTGCTGGTTCTGCTGATTCTGTTGCTGTTTTTGCTGCTGATGCTTGCAGAGCACGAGGTTATAACGTGTCTCATCGTCAGCGGGGTTCAGACGAAGGTGCGCGGTAAAAGCTGTCCCTCTTCAAATGATTCGGCGCTGAGAACTGACTGCCACTCGCCTATTCCCTTTTCCCAGAACTGATAAGCGCGCGGCTCTTTGCCTGTATAAGACGGCCATATAAATGCGGCAATATCATATTTTTTCATAATTTTGACCCTCCGGTTTCCGAAATCGGCATCATTTAAGATATAAAAACCCATTCAAACAAATATTATAGCATAATGCTTAAAAAATGCAATAATATATTAATAAAAATTATATTTATATAACAAAAAACCGCCGGCAATACCGGCGGGAATTATAATTGATACTTTTAATAAAATTACAGCAACCTTGGATTATTTATTTCTTTGTTATACCCCGATGCTCATTTTCTGATACTTTTCCGGAAATCATCACATTCAAGTTATATAAAACAGCCTTATAAAAAACTCAGGAGCCCCCGAAAAACAAGGGCTCCTTTTGTGGAGCTGCTAGGCAGACTCGAACTGCCGACCTCATCCTTACCAAGGATGCGCTCTACCACCTGAGCCATAGCAGCATGTCCTTACGGAACGAAACGTATTTTATCATATACTTACGCAAAAAGCAAGCATTTTTTTGAAAAAACAATACACGGGTTGAAAACATCTTGATCAGTAACAAATATAATGATTTTAATGTTGCAAAATAATATGAAATAGTTTAAAATAAATGTGTATATATTGTTGCAGGGAGATGATTGTTTGAAAAAATACGCAAAAGCGCTCTGCGTTTTAATCGCAATGCTTTTGGTTTTTGCCGCTGTTACTCCGGCATTTGCCGCAGAAAAAGACAGCATAACAATTACCAATCCTTATGACGGTGTTGACTGGACCGGCTTCGGTCAGTATAAAACCGCGCTGCATACGCACACAAACGCCTCGGACGGCGATCCGACAATGAAAGAATCCCTTGAGCGCCACGCCGAAACGGGATTTGATATTGTCGCCTCCACAGACCACGGCACGGTGAATTACTCCTGGGAATATCCCAATGAGGATAAGTTCATTCACGGTGTTCTGAAAACAGTCGGCAAAAGCGAAGGCGAGCTTGATTATCCCGGCAAAGAGGGAACGTTTAAAAACGGTATTTCCTACACCCTCTCCGCAGATAAAAACGGTGACGATTTCCTGACTCTGAATAACGGTAAAAGAATAATGAGAGTGCCCTACGGTATTGAGCAAAACGCCGTATCCGTAAATGCTCACGTCAACAGCTGGTTTGCCGATTATCACAACAACTTTATAACTACTTATGAGGATGCGGTAAAGGGAGTTGAAAAGACAGGCGGTGTCTGCGTAATCAACCACCCGGGCGAATACTCAAAAGCGAGATATGAGATAAGAACCGAGAGCGCATATAACGAAGGCACTTTTGAATATAAATATTTCATCAATAAAATCGCATCTCTGCTCTCAAAATATAATACCTGTATCGGAATCGATATAAACTCAAAAGGCGATGACAGGACCAGATTTGACAGAAAGCTCTGGGATATACTGCTTCAGAGATTCGCAGATAACGGTGAAAACGTATTCGCAATCTGCAGCAGTGATGCCCACCAGCTTGACAAGATAGACACCGGATTTGTCTATGCAATTATGGAAAACTTTGACTCGGCGTCGCTGAAAAAATCTCTTCAGAGCGGTCATTTCTTCGGCGCGAGCCACTGCATCGGAAACCCCGACGAGCTCGGTCAGATTGCTCAGGCTCTCAAAGAATACTACGGAGAAACAGAGCTCTATGTCAAAGTCAAAACCGTATATGACGAAATGGAAAAAATCGCCGGAGAGATTGAAGACGGCACAAGAAAAGCGGATGCGAAACTCGGTGTTACATACAAAGTGCTTGATGATGACGGATACTGCACGGCTGATACTCAGCCTGTAATTAAATCCATCGCCGTTGATGATACACAGAATACCATATCGGTTGAATCATCAGATGCCCTTCTTGTCCGCTGGATTTCAAACGGAGAACTGATAGCAACTCAGAAGGCGGATGAAGCCGGAATCGACCTTGACAATTACGCCGGCAAACTCGGAAACTACATAAGAGCGGAAGTATTCGGCGAGGGCGGTGTAGTTTACACACAGGCGTTCTTACTCAACGCGGAGCTCAACAGCGGCAAGTCAGACCCAGTTGACGCTGGATTCTTTGATCTCGGTATAATCGACTTCCTGCTCGGAGTATTTATGAACTGGAGAGAGATTCTCTCGAGAATGATATGAAAGACAAATCGTTACTTATACCCAGATACAGATTCTCTCATCTGACCGATATAACTCCTGAGGTTCTGAAGAGCATAGGCGCCAAGGGAGTAGGTCTTGATATTGATAATGTAATCGCGCCGGACGGTACCTATAACTATACCGAAGGTGTGAAAGAATGGGTCAAGGAAATAACCGGCGCCGGTTTTCCGGTAACCATTATTTCAAACGGAATAAGGCCGAGAGTCAGAGCCGTATCGGAATACCTTGACAATCTTCCTTACCTTCATCTGTCGCGTAAGCCGAGCCCGCGCAACCTTATTAAGGCGGCCCGCAATATGGGTATTGACATCAAAGAACTCGCTATGCTCGGAGATCAGCTCTTTTCCGATATCAAAGCGGCAAACCGCTGCGGAGCTATTCCGGTAAGGATTGACCCTCTGCCCGAAAAGAACCGTTACCCCAGATACTATGCATGGAGGGCAAAAAAAGAAGCTCCCTATCTTAAATTGTTTGAGGAAATGAATAACATAGATTCTGAAAAAGGAGAAAAAAGATGAACAAAACAAAATCAATGATTCCGGTTAAGATTATTGCCTTGCTTATCGCTCTTACAGTCGGAATATCGGCTGTTGTCTGCGCTTCTGCTGTCAGCTTCGATATAAATGAGGCGCCGGGAATCACCGACAACGAGGAACTGGTATCATATATTCACGATACCCTGCTTGATCTCATGCTGAATTGGGACGGCTCAACACTTCCCGAAATAAACATCAAATCCTTTAATATTGAGTATACTACTTCTAATTTCAATGCCCGTTCAAAGGCACTTTCAAATGTTTTTGTACACTGCTCTCCCGAGACGAATATGAATCTCGGCTGTGAGGTAAAAGAAAACGGCAGTAAAGTTTATTGCCGTATCTCAGCACAAGGCGGCTATTTAACCAAAATAAAAATCTCGGCACCTTTTTTGAACTCGGCCGATGAATTCAAAACAAAACTCGAAAAATGCCGTCAGGCGGCTGATAAACTCCTCGACGGTATCAAAGACAGCTCTCTTTCAGACCTTGAAAAAGCTCTTCTTATACACGACCGTCTCGCTCTTATTCTCAGCTATGATGAAAGCCTGAATGCCGCGGATAATGACAACATCTACGGTGCTCTTATAAAAAATGTATGTATCTGCGAAGGGTATACAAGCGCTTATGAATACCTGCTTTCCCAGGTCGGAATCGCATCGACGCATTGCAGTTCTGACACACTTATGCACGAATGGAATATAGTTTTCATTAACGGTAAAAAATATCATGTTGATGTCACATGGGACGACAGCCTGCCCGATATTGAAGGAAGAGTTTTACATCAATATTTTCTCAAATCAACCGGCTATATGCTTAAAGATTCCGAGCATAAAGCCTCGGACTTCACAGACACAACTCCGACCGACACAACATATGACAACTGGTTTATGAATAACTCGGCCGCCAGTGCGCAGATTGTTGACGGCAGCATATATTATGTTGATAATATAAACTCAGCGCTGATGAAAATATCAGGAAGCGGCAGCACAAAAGTTAAAGATCTCGGAAACGCATGGACTATAAGCGAAAAAATATGCAATAAGGAAACAAAAACTTTTTCCCGCCTTGCAACCGACGGAACATATCTTTATTATGCCAAAACCGACGGTATTTACAGGTACGATCCCTCAACAGGTTCAGAAGAAAAAATACGTTCATATGACAAACCTGTGGTCGGATTCGTCTATGACGGAGCAGAATTCACGGTAGAGACATACAGCAGCGGTTCA
>JAEELT010000072.1 GCA_016282855.1 Clostridiaceae bacterium
GTTAAAATTTAAAACCTTTAACATAGCGGGCGCTATGTTAAAGGTCTTGCTAACATAATAATATGCACCGGTAGCCAGCCGAAAAAACGGCGGTTGTTGACTAAGGGTTGAAAGCTACTCCCCTCTAACGAGGTTTTCATTTTTATTTATTTTACAATGAATCTTAATTAAAGTCAACATTTTTATTTACACGCGTAAGAATTGTATGGTATTATAAAACCGAAACGGGGGAATTCGATGAAACATATAAAAAAAACAATCTGCATTATTCTTGCTCTTGCGGTGCTCACATCCTGCGTCTGCTTTGTGCAGGCAGATGCGGCGCTTATAAAAACGGCGGTAATTGACGCGGATGCCGGAAAAGGTCTTAAGGATATAAGCAAAAACCTCTTCGGTATATTCATAGAGGATATAAATTTTGCCGATGACGGCGGCCTTTGCTCCAACCTGATAAGGAACAATTCGTTTGAGCAGAGACTGGCCTGGGATATGAACTGGGACTGCAGAATGACCGGCTGGGAAATTCTTTCAGGCGAAGGCGGTCTTAAGGAAGAGTCTCCGCTTAATGAAAACAATCCGAGTTATTTTCACGCGGATACCGACTGCGTGCTCGCAAACTACGGCTACCCCGACCCGGAAACAACTCACGGAATTCTTCTGAAAAAGAACGAATCATATGATATGAATTTCTATATAAGGGGCAGCAAGAATATCGGAGTAGCTTTCACCGACCCCGAAGGCAAGACAGCGGCGGGCTTTGAAGCCGCGCCCGGCAACGGTTCCGGTGACTCCTTCGTTATATTCAGGCAGACTTTTTCGCCCCGCTCAACCGCTTACACCCGCCTGGAGCTGAGCATACCCGCCGGCACCGATGTTGATTTCTTCAATCTTATTCCGGTAAACAGCTTCGGCTATGATGATCCCATGTGGAAATACACCTCGCTGAGGCCCGATATTGTCTCAGCGCTCAAAGACCTCAATCCCGCTTTTGTCAGATTCCCCGGCGGCTGCCTTGCCGAGGGCGCTTATGATTGGAAGCTTGCATACAACTGGAAAACCACAATCGGCGAGCCGGTTCAGAGGCAGCAGATTCCCAACATCTGGGGCTATAATCAGAGCCTGGCGATGGGATTCTATGAATACTTCTGCCTGTGCGATTATCTTGATGCCGAGCCCATACCGGTGGTGCACGCCGGTCTTATGTGCCAGGGCAGAGGCGACTGGAAGCTTGACACGGATTCGCCCGAATTTGCTCAGCATATTCAGGATATATTCGACCTTATAGAATATGCCAACGGCGACACCTCCACGCACTGGGGCGCCGTCAGAGCGCAAAACGGTCACCCCGAGCCCTTCAACCTCAAATATGTTGCCGTGGGCAACGAAAACTGGATGGAGGATTATTTCGAAAGGTTTGACGTGATATACAACGCCCTTAAAGAGGAGCACCCCGAAATCACCGTAATTTCCTCAGCGGGCGCCTGGGCAGACGGCAAAGAATGGGAATACGCCTGGGGTCAGATTAACGAAAAATACACCGACACTATTGTTGATGAGCATTACTATGTGCGCCCGTGGTGGGTTTACGGCAATTACGAAAAATACGATAATTACAGCCGCGACGGCGCAAAGGTCTTTGTGGGTGAATACGCCGTGCACAGAGAAGGCGGCGATCAGATAACAAAGAATAATCTTTATGTAGCCATTGATGAGGCGTCGCATATGACCGCTCTTGTCAGAAACGGTGACATAGTTGAGCTCGCCTGCTACGCTCCCCTGCTCGCGAGATACGGCTACACTCAGTGGGCGCCGAACCTTATCTGGTATAACTCCGATGAGCTTGTCAAAACCCCGAGCTACTACGTTCAGCAGATGTTTATGAATAATACGGGCACCGCTGTGGCTCCGAGTGTACTCTCCGGAGACAGTGAAGAAATATACCGGGCGGTAAGCGTTGATGAAGAAAGCAAAAACATTTATATAGCCGTTGTCAACCACTCAAGAGATACGAGAAGGGTCAGAATAAACCTCGACGGTTTCGGCAAGGTTGACATGACGGGCGAGCTGAGATACTTCGGCAGCGGTCTTTACAACACAGCCAACAACTTCGGCTTCCTCAATGATTTCTTCACACCCGAATACAAGAAAGTGACCGTTACCGGAAACTCGGTGTCAGAGTTTATCGGGCCGAATTCGCTCAACATATTCTGCCTGAGCTACGATTCGGCAAACAATTACTCCACGCTCGGCTCCGACACCGGCTACAAACACGGCTCTCTGATAAAAATAGTTTTCTTTGATATACTCGCAAAGGTCGTTGTCTGGTTTACGGCGACAAAACTGTATGAAGCCATTCTCAGCTTTTTGAATAAATAAGGAGAAGTTAAAATGAAAAAGCTGCTCGGAAGGACTCCGGTTTCCGTTATAGTTTTTGTTACTCTTGCGGTGCTTATGCTGATACTGGGATTATACACCCAGGTGACAAACAACGGAATAAAGGAAGAAAATTACCCGGAAATTACGGTAGTTGAAAACGGAATAACCGGCGAGGAAAATGACGGAGCGGATATCTTTGCCGTCGGCACCCCAAAGGTGACCGAAAACCCCGTTGATGAGCTCACCGGCGTTACCGCGGAAGGTATTATGCTTTACAGAGAGGTAAGCATGTATCAGTACACAACCGACGGCGATGAGGTTTACACGGAGTTCAGAGCAAAGCAGATGGCCGATGTGCACGGTGCCGGTTCCGAATACAAAAACCCGGTTTTTCCTCAGGATCTTGAAAGCGCCTGCTTTTTCGGCAAAGCGAGCGTATCCGGCGGCAATCTGATGCTGAGCGAAAGTTGCCTGCTGACGATAGCAGAAAGCTTCGGCGAATATGTTTTGCTTGACACCGGCAGCGCGGCAAGCCCCATAAGCTCTTACATACCCTGTGAAAACGGCTTCTTCAGCGGAAAAGACCCGGAAAATCCGGAAATCGGAGATATCAAAATAACATATTACTATATCCCCGCGGAAGAAAACGCCGAATATACATTTATCGGCGCTCAGGATAATATTACCTTCTGCAAGGCGGGCGAAGAAAGCAGCTCGACTGTGCTCAATGAAGCCATAACAACCGACGAGTACTTTTACCGCTATGCCGGAGAACCCGGTTTAACCGCTAAAATCTTTTATGTGCTGTCGGCTGTTTCGCTTATTGTCGCGCTGATACTGATTATCAAAAATTCCGCAGGCGGCAAAAAAAGAAAGAAAAAGCATTTCGCTTTTGCGGCTGTACTGCTCGGGCTGATTATTTCCGCAAACTGCCTGCTCCTTACCGCAAGCGCGGATTTCGGAGACTACGGCGGAGGTTATGACTACGGCGATTACGGCGGAGGCTATGACTCCGGCGGGTATGATTACGGCGGCAACGATTATGATTATGATTACGATAATGACTACAGCAGGACTACCACAAGGGAAACCGTATACTATTACTTTATGTATCCCGTGGATGACCCTTATGACGGGTCGAGCAGTTATTTCACATCGGCCGGCGAGGTTGCCGGGCTTGAAACGCTGAATACAGCGGTATCCGAAGGAAACACCAACTCGGGCGAAAAAGCCGGCATATTCGGCATATTCGGTATATTTGAGGCGGTGATACTGGGTATCAGAAAGAAGTTCAGACCTGCCACCCGCGCAAAGCAAAGCAAACATATCAGCGGCGCGGCGGCTACCGACGCGAATACGCTCAAGCCTCTTTCAAGGTATTTCTCTGAAGACCCCGGCTTCGATGAAGATGCCTTCAAGGCTAAACTTTCTTCTGTTTATGCCGAGCTTCAGGGCGGCTGGCAAAACAAAGACATCGCTCCCCTGCGAAAATATATGACCGACGCCTTCTACGCTCAGATGGACAGACAGCTTAACAACTACCGCAGAAATCATCAGACAAATATCGTTTCAGATATAAAGGTAACCAAGGTTGACCTTAAAGGCTGGTACACCGCCGGCGGCAACGATGTGATGGTAGCGGAGCTGTTCACCTCCATCAGGGACTATGTGATCGATGACGCTACGGGAGATGTGGTCAAAGGGTCAAAGGACAGCATTAAGCTTATGAGATATGAATGGTCACTTGTCCGTCCCTGCGGCACAAAGACCGGCGAAGAAACAACCCACACCGAGGTCTGCCCGAACTGCGGAGCTCCGGTAGATATAAACAAAGCGGGCAAATGCGAATACTGCGGCTCGATAATAGAGACGAAAGCATCCGACTGGGCAATAAGCTCAATCAAAGGCCTTGCGCAGAAAACAGTCGGCGGATAGGATTAAAGCTTATTATCACAAAAAATCTCCCCGAGTTCATCGGGGAGATTTTTGCTTCTGACATTATGGTTTTATTTCCACGCTGGGAAGCATTCTAAACAGTCTCTTAAAGAAAGCAATAAGCCTTGCGAAGAAGCCGGATTTTGCCTTGATTTCAAAAGTGGCACTCAGTTCTTTGCCGTTTGCATCCTTCTGAACAGTTCCTTTATCATCAATAATATTAACGGTTATAGTCTTCTTTCCTGTGAACTCACCCGGGAACTTGTAGCTCGCCTTGGTATTATCGCCTTTTGCAAGAAGTTTATTGCCGTCATAAAGAGCTACATAATATCCTTCAGGCACTCCGCTCGCTGTTGCTGAAACAGTAACGGTCGCGGCATATTCTACTTCGGTGCTTGAAGGAACTCTGAGTTTCGCGTTGTCGGTGGGATTCCGGAGCGTAGTTTCATCAACAACGGCATAATAACTGAGATGATCTGTTTCAAACACCATATAGCCGTTTTCATAAACCGCATTCATCTTTTCGTAAGTGTTGTTTGCTGTGTTGATGTGATAAACAAAAGTGTGTGCCGGGTCATATCCCTCAGGCAGAGGAATTCTTACCTTGATTTTGCCGCTTGGCTGGGTTTCATTGCCGTTTACAAACATTGTTACATCGTAAACGCTAATTTCGCTCGAACCGGTCTGAGTATTGACAAGGCTGTAAGCTTTGCCGTCAAAAACCTCAACAACATTTATGTCAACATCGTTCCCGTAGCTTTCGCCGTTATAGACAATCTCAATACCGCTCGCCTCATCTTTTACAACCTCAAGCTTGGGCAGCACCTTTTCATCAAGTGTTTCACCGCAAAGGGTGCATTTTATAACCGCCCAGCCTTCTTCGTTTTCGGTGGGCTCTGTTACAGTGTTCCACCCGCCACGAATATGTTCAAGTTTTGCGACAGGCTCTGTATAACTTTCACCACAGCCCTCCACTGTGCAAGTGTAAGTCTTTACACCTTCTTCCTTGCAGGTGGGCTCTTTTGTTATTATTCCGTCATCGTAATGATGTCCTGTTGCTTTTATAACAGCAACTTCGCTAAGCAGATCGCCGCAAACAGAGCAGATTTCAAATTCTGCCCCGTCTTTTATGCAGGTGGCGCTAACCAAAATTGTTGTCGGAGTATGATCAAGCTTTGTGACAGGCTCTGTATAACTTTCACCACAGCCCTCCACTGTGCAAGTGTAAGTCTTTACACCTTCTTCTTTGCAGGTGGGCTCCTTAGTTATGGCGCCTATAAAGTTGTGCGTGTGTGACGGCTCATCATCAAGAAAATGAATAGAAACATTGAGAAGATCATCGTTACCTTCTGCAATTACAATCTTATTCCAGTCTTCTTCTGTTCCATAGAAATATAAATCATTTAATAATCCTTCCGGGTTATCAAGCATCATTTTTATTATATGTAAAGGTATCATGTCGACATATAAACGTCCTATTTTGATAGCGTCTTCATAATCCTCCTGTAACTGTTCAATACTCATATCTAATGATTCTAAGGAGACTGCATATGCGTAAGTTCCTATGTTTTTTATGCTGTTACTCATATTAAAACCGGTAAGACAGATACAACCGTAGAATGCACAATCACCTATACTTGTAACACTGTCCGGAATGGTTATACTCTCAAGCCCGAAACAGTAGAAGAATGCATAATCACCTATGCTCGTGACACTGCCATCATCGGGGATAACGCTGTTTTCGCATCCGGCTATAAGAGTTTTGCTTTCTGTTTCAATAAGGCAGTTCCCAGACGAATGATATCTGGTATTTCCTTGTGCAACTGTTATGCTCTCAAGCCCGGAACATCCAACAAATGCATAATCACCTATGCTTGTGACACTGCTGCCGATTGTCACACTTGTCAGCCCGACGCAGTAAGAGAATGCGTAATCATCTATACTCTCAATGCCATTGCCTATAATAATCTCTTTCAGATAGTTACGATCAATCAGGTCATCTGGCAATACAATCATGCCATCTCCTATTCTGACATATTCAAGAGGGCATCTAAAGAAGGTATCATCATAAATGATTGTAATTCCATTTCCAAGCACTAAACTCTTAAGACCTTTACAACAATAAAATGCACCATCACCTATGCTCGTGACACTGTCGGGGATGGTTATGCTTGTAAGACCGGTGCAATAGGCAAATGCTCCGATGCCTATACTTGTGACACTGCCGTCATCGGGGATAACGCTGTTTTTGCATCCGGCTATAAGAGTTTTGCTTTCTGTTTCAATAAGGCAGTTCCCAGACGAATGATATCTGGTATTTCCTTGTGCAACTGTTATGCTCTCAAGCCCGGAACAACCATAAAATGCAACATCACCTATGCTTGTAACACTGTCCGGAATGAAGATACCCGTAACGTTTATGCACATTTCAAAAGCTAATTCGTTAATTGAGGCAACTGTATTGGGAATTGATATATACCCATCAGCCGAAGTGCTGCAAGCAAGCAAGTTGGTTTTTGAACTGTTTTCAAAAACAAGGTATCCGTCAACATACCCGTTAATTGACTTTGCTCCCCAGGGAGAACCGGTAGCAGATCCTCTATAAACAACATTAGTCACATTTATAAATGCACTATCACCTATGTTTGTGACCCCGTCAGGAATATCAATGCTGGTTAGCCCGGTACAAAAGGCAAATGCACTATCACCTATACTCGTGACACTGTCAGGGAGGATAACATCAGTCAGTCTGTAACACTCACGGAACGCGTAATAACCTATGCTCGTGACACTGTCAGGGATGGTTACGCTTGTAAGACCGGTACAACCATAAAATGCATAATCACCTATGCTCGTGATGCCATCGCCAATTACAACAGTCTTTATAGAACTGTAATATGGTTTCCACGGCGCAGTTGTAACATAATCTCCGTTGTAATACTTTTCAGAATAACTATTCATCTCACAGGTGCCGTTTATTGTAAGAGTATAAGTTTCTTCATCATACTCCCAGGTGAGATTATATTCGATACTGTTAAAAGTAATAGTTGCATTGAGAAGGTAATCATTATTAAAGTCACCGATTTCTATAGAGCTCCACTGATCCTTGGTACCGGTATAGTAAACATCGGTAAGTGAATCACAGCCATTAAACGCACTATCACCTATACTTGTGACACTGTCGGGGATGGTTATGCTTGTAAGACCGGTACAACCATAAAATGCATAATCACCTATGCTCGTGATGCCATCGCCAATTACAACAGTCTTTATAGAACTGTAATATGGTTTCCACGGCGCAGTTGTAACATAATCTCCGTTGTAATACTCTTCAGAATAACTATTCATCTCACAGGTGCCGCTTATTGTAAGAGTATAAGTTTCTTCATCATACTCCCAGGTTAGATTATATTCGAGATCGGAAGAGGTAAGAGTAGCGTAGAAGTGGAAATCTTGGTTATAGGCACAGCTTTCTATAAAGCTCCACTGATACTTGGTACCGTTATAGTAAACATCTGTAAGTGAATCACAGCCATTAA
>JAEELT010000073.1 GCA_016282855.1 Clostridiaceae bacterium
AAGCTGCGCAGGATATATTCCTGCTCCTCTTACACAGGGCGGTAAAAATGTTCAGCTTGTCGGTGACTGCCTTGCAATCGGCAATCTGCGCTCCGTGGTGTGGAGAGCTTATGAAGCTGCTATGAACATTTAACCCCCTTTCGGAGCGTAAAAGGCAAAAAGTGAAAAGACAATTTATTATTTTTGAACTGCGGGTTTTACACTCGCAGTTCTTTCTGTAATTCAATCCTGTTCAAATAAGGAATGTTTTATAGTTGTCTTTTCTCAACGCCTTTGCTTACTTGCAGTATTCCAATACTGTCCTCGCTCGCAAAATGCGTTGTTTTCATCCTTTTCCGCACTCGAAAGCTGTAGCGTAAAAGACAAAAAACGAAGAAATAAGTATTATTTTTAAAGGACTGCGAATCATATACTCGCAGTCCTTTTGATGTTGCAATTTATTTATTTTTCAATCAGTCTTTCGCAAAGCTCGCGGTCCGGCTTAACCCACATTGTGTTATAGGTGTGATAGATAACCATTCCTTTTTTACCGCCCTTGAGCTTCTTGAGTTCTCTTATTTCCGTATAGTCCACCGCGACAAGAGAAGAATCGCGCGCTGAGCTGTTGCATGCGGCGATTGCAGCTGCCTGTCGGCAGGTGCGCTCCGGCAGTATGTCGCCGTTGCCGATAACTATCACATGAGAGCCGGGGAAGGACTGAGTGTGAAACCAGGAGTCATCTTTTGCGGCGGTTTTGAATGAAAGCTCTTCATTCTGAACATTGTTTCTGCCTACAAGTATAGTGTAGCCGTCATCCGAGATATATCTGACAGGCGGCAGGGATTTCGGGTTCTTATCCTTTTTGCTCCTGCTTTTTTTCAGGTAACCTTCTTCGGAGAGCTCGGCTTTTATTGCTGCAATGTCCGTGTATCCGCGCGCCCTTTTAACAGAGTCAAGCACGCTTTCAAGATATTCGATTTCTATTTCACTTTCGCTTATAAGCCCGTCGAGCAGTTTCTCGGCATTTTTCAGCTTGTTGTATTCTTTGTAGTATTTCTGCGCGTTTGCTGCAGGGGAGAGCGCCGGGTCGGCGTCGATGCGTACTTTATTATAATCGTCATAGTAGTTTTCAATGTCGTAAAAAAGAGACCCTTTTTCAAGAGAAAACTGGTTTGAAAGAATCAGTTCTGCGTAAATGCGCATCTTTTCCTTCTCTGCGCATTTTTCTTTTTCTTCTTTTCTTGTTTCGTATTTTCTTCTGCTTCTCGCAATCATATTCACGAGCGATTTCTGAAGCTCTCTGTTTTGCTGACCCGTTCTTTCGGCGAGAGTTTTTTCGGCATAAAAGCTGTCAATCAGTTCCGAGTAAGAACCATATGTCTTTGATTCAACGCAGAAACCGTACTGCGTAATATCCGTAAATGATAAATCAAAGGGTCTGCCGTCTTTTATCAGCATGGTCGGAGTGCCTCCGCGAACAAGCTTTTCACGCAGAGAATCAATTTGCTTTTCAAGCTTTGCAAAATGCGTGTCCGTCAGCTCGCCGAGAGTCAGGTCGTTGCCTGTTACGAGGCATGAGATTTCTCTTGAAATAAGCGGAGAGATGCCTTCAAGAGTTTTGAGCAGCGCGGAGGAAAGGGGTATGTCACCGAGCTTCTTTATTGCAGAAAATATATCTGCCGTACCTATTTCGAGTATATTCAGTTTATCCTGTGACGGCGGAAGAACATATCTGAAGCCCGGCTGAATCTGCCTGAGTTTTGCGGTGGTCAGATCGGATTTCTTGATTGCTTCAATTATTATCCCGTCGGAGTTTATAACAGTGAAATTGCTGTGCTTTGCCATAATCTCAAGAGCAAGAGTGAAAGAAACAGGGTCGCCTATTTCATCTGTACCCCTGAGGTCGGCAAAAAGCACTCTGTCCAGCCCCTGCTGTCTGAGCCCGGTAAATACGCAGCCGGTGAGGTGCTTTCGTAGAAACATGCAGAGCATAGGCGGCGTGCCGGGGTTTTCGGGCGCGGATGCAGTGAGGTTTATTCTCGGTATGCTCGAGGATGCGCTTATATAAAGCTTCTTTGCTCCTTCTCTTGACCTGAGATGAAACACAAGCTCGTCTCTCGCGGGCATATGTATTTTTTCAATTCTGCAGCCGATTACGCTGTTTTTGAGCTCTTCGGTAAGCAGATGCAGGGTATAACCGTCAAGCGGCATCAGATCGCCCCCGTATATTCAGTAGTCCGTGATTCGTTCAGCATAACGCATTCGGTGTCTGTGCGTTCCCGGCAAAGTTCCATAAGCTTTTTCACAGCAGGAGCTTCCGTTTCAAAATGTCCGGCGGCATAAAGAGCAATTCCCGCTCTTTTTGCGCCGAGAAACTCGTGGTGCTTGGCTTCACCTGTGACTAAGGCGTCGGCGCCGGCTTTCTTTGCGAGAGCGTAATATTCGCCGCCTGCTCCTGCGCAGACCGCAACCGTTTTCACGCTTGTGCCGCAGGTAGAGTAATTCACACTGCCTGCAAGGTTTTTCGCGATAATCTGAGCAAACTCTTTTTCCGTAACGGGAAGCTGAAGTACACCGATTTTGCAGATACTGTCCTCATCTGTATCGGCAGTTTTTAAATCTGACAGGCCGAGCTTTTCGGCAAGCACTGTGTTAACGCCCGGAGCTGCCTTGTCAAACGGAGTGTGTGAGCTTATGACCGCAATGCCGTATTTCACCGCAAGATAAACGGGGCTGTCCTGCGCAATACCGGAAACAGGGGTGAAAATAACCGGGTGATGGGTCACAATCGCGTCGCAGCCTTGCTTTTTTGCGTCTTCAATCGTCTCGTTTGTCGCGTCAAGAGCAAAACCGATTTTTGTTATCTCAGTTTCCGGTGAACCGATAAGCAGACCGCTGTTGTCCCATTCGCATTGTGAAGCGAATGGCGCGATACCGTCGATAATCTTATATAATTCACTTATTTTCATTTATTCTTTCCTCCGCGTCTTCTATGATTGCTTTCAGGTTTTGCGCGGCTTCGGGGTCGCCGTAATCTTTTTCTGCCTCATACCTTACTTTAAGATATTTCAGCGTTCTTGTCACGCAGTATTTTGATGCTTCGTCTTTATTTTGAGGCAGCGAGCCGAAATATATATATGACGGCGGATAATCTTTTGTCAGTCCTGTGTACTCTGCCGCCATCATATTATATACTCTGCCCTCGTCAAAAAGGGCAGTTTCCGTAATAATCTCAAAACCGTTTTCAATGAGAAATTCTCTCACATCGTTTGAATGTGACTGCGGCTGAATAATAAGGCGGTATTTGCCGTCTTTAAGCCAAGGCGCGCGTCCGAGCAGCTCGGCTATGAGCGAGCCTCCCATACCGCATAAAATAAAGTCATCCGCCTCATCGGGGTATATGCCTTCAAAGCCGTCTGAAAGCCGCAGTTCTGTCCTGTCTTCAATTCCGAACAGCTTTACGGTCTCTTCGGCATTAAGAAGAGGACCCTTGCTTACATCGCAGGCAAGGGCCGTTTTCGCAATATTGTTCTTAACAAGGTAAGCGGGCAGGTAGGCGTGATCCGTGCCTATATCGGCAACGCGTGACCCCGGCCTCACAAGCTCAGAAACCTTCTTAAGCCGCGGGCTCAGATCAGGCATTTGCGAGGAAAGAGTTGATTTTGCCGATAAGCTCGTCAGGGTCCACTCCGTGAACCATGCAGGCCTGCTCAACGCTTTCGCTTCTTGCCGAAGGGCAACCGAGGCAGTGCATACCCATCTCAAGGAAGAAGGGGGCAACCTCCATATTAGCGTCAAGAATTTCGCCTATTTTCATTTCTTTAGTAACTGTCATCTTTTTATCTCCTTTTTTTATCGGTGTTTTTATTATTGCATATAATTGTTAACAATTCAACATTTACGCAAAGTTTTCGGCTTCATAACGCATAATAAGTTTTGCCGCACAGCCTGTTTTGCTCAATAAAAATCGGGCGCGGCGGCTCTTGAAAAGCACTCTTCTTTATTGTATAATCGGTTTGCGAGGTATCTGATATGAAAAAATATGATTTATGTATAGCCGGCGGCTGTGCTTCGGGGCTTGCCGCAGCGATAAATGCCGCCCGAATGCACCCGGGGATTAAAACAGCCGTGCTTGAAAAGCTGCCGAGAGTCGGCAAGAAGATTCTTGTGACCGGAAACGGCAGATGCAATCTGACAAATATGAACGCTTTTCCCGCCTGTTACAATAATCCGGGCTTTGTATCCCCCTGTCTTGAGAAGTATTCTCCCGAAAAGGTAATCGGCTTTTTCGGCTCTCTCGGTCTGCTTACTTATACTGACCCGGCGGGCAGGGTTTATCCGAGAAGCAATTCCGCCTCCGGTGTGCTTGATACTCTCAGGTTTTCATCTGAAAAATACGGCATAGATATTTTCACCGATACGCCGGTTCTCTCAGCTCAGAGGAGGGGTGGGGAATTTATTGTTAACGGAGAATTTGCCTGCGATAAGCTGATAATTGCCGCCGGCGGCAAGGCTTCACCCTCGCAGGGCAGTGACGGCAGCGGTTATTCACTCGCAAAGTCTTTCGGTCACTCTGTTACTCAGCTTTATCCTTCGCTTGTTCCCGTAAATACAAAACCCGACGAGGTCAGGGGCCTCAAGGGCGTCAGAGCGGGAAATGTGCGTTTGACATTTATCGCCGATGATTTTACCGCCTGCTCCGAAGGTGAACTTCTCTTTACGGAAAACGGTATATCCGGAATATGCGCAATGGAGCTTGCGGCATTTGCGGAGACTGCGCTCAGGAAAAAAATACCTGCGTTTATTTCCGCTGATTTTCTTCCGGAGTTTTCTTATCCTGCGCTTGTTGACTATCTTGTTTCCGTTTCAAAAGATAAGTCAGGAGAGCCGATTGATACTTTTCTTATAGGCATTCTTCCAAAGCAGCTCGGCATTTCCGTTCTCAAGAGAGCTCAGGTTTACCTCGGCGGAGCGGCTGTTGAAGAAATCAGCGAAAGAATTGCTCAGGTGATTGCATCTGAGATTAAAGAATTCCGACTTACTGTTACCGGCACCAAGGGCTTTGAAAACGCTCAGGTCACAAAGGGCGGAGTCGATACCGCACAGATAAATCCCGCAACGCTCGGTTCGGAGCTTGTCAGCGGGTTATATTTCTGCGGCGAAATACTTGATGTTGACGGGCCATGCGGAGGGTTTAACCTTCAATGGGCGTTCGCTTCCGGCCTTCTTGCGGGTGAACTTATATGATAAGAATCAACGAAATCAAATTACCGCTTGACAGTGACGAAAGCGAGCTTGTTGCCCTTGCCGCCGCGCGTCTGAGATGCTCCGCGCAGGATATCTCAAGCTTTGAAATACTGAAAAAAGCGGTTGACTCACGAAAAAAGGATAATGTCCATTTTGTTTATAACATTGCTGTTTCGCTCAACACGGATGAAAGCCGTGTGCTCAGGCGCTGCGGTACGGGCATTTCCTTATATGAACGCGCAGAATATGTTATGCCCGATATAAAGCGGACAAGCACTTTGCGCCCTGTTATTGCGGGCTTCGGTCCTGCCGGATTTTTTGCCGGGCTTATCCTCGCAAAGGCGGGGCTTCGTCCTCTCATAGTTGAGAGAGGAGCGGATGTTGACACGAGAGCGCTGGATGTGAAAAAATTCTGGCAGTGCCGTAAGCTCAACACTCAGAGCAATGTGCAGTTCGGAGAAGGAGGAGCGGGAACTTTCTCGGACGGAAAGCTCACCACGGGTATTAAGGACCCTCTTTGCATGAAGGTGCTTGAGGAGCTTGTTGCCCACGGCGCGCCTGCTGAAATAATGTATTCCTCCACCCCTCATATCGGCACTGACAGGCTTCCCGGTGTTGTCAAATCAATAAGGAAAGAGATTGAATCTCTCGGCGGAGAGGTGCTTTTTAACACTCAGCTCACCGATATTATAATAGCAAACGGCTCTGTACAGGGCGTAACAATCAGGCCTCAGGGTAAAAGCGAAACGGATATTGAAACCGACTCTCTTCTGCTGTGCATAGGTCACTCATCCAGAGACACTCTTGAAATGCTTTACCGCAAAGGATTCAATATGATTCCCAAGCCCTTTTCCGTCGGAGTGAGGATAGAGCACCCGAGAGAATTGATAGATAAATCGCAGTACGGCTCTTTCGCAGGTCATCCTAAACTCGGCGCCGCCGTTTACAAAATGGCATGCCACCCGGAACACGGCAGGGGAGCATATACTTTCTGTATGTGCCCGGGAGGCACTGTTGTTGCTGCAGCGAGCGAAGAAGAAATGTGCGTTGTAAACGGTATGAGTGAATACGCGCGTGACGGAGAAAACTCAAACTCCGCAATCCTTGTCGGTATTAAGCCGGAGGATTTCGGCAGCACTCATCCGCTTGCGGGTATTGAGCTTCAGAGGGGCATTGAGAGGACCGCGTTTGAAAAAGGAGGCTCCGATTACTCCTGCCCTGCTCAGACAGTAGGCGATTTTCTCTCCGGAGTGAAGTCGGCAAAGCTTTCATATGTCAGACCTACCTGCCCCACCGGAGTTACTCCCGGGGATATGACTGAAATTCTGCCCCGCAAAGTAACGGATACCATGAGAGAAGCGCTTGTGAAAATGGACCGTATGCTCAGCGGATTCGCTCTCCCCGACGCCGTGCTCACAGCTCCGGAATCACGCTCATCTTCTCCTGTCAGGATATTGCGAAACGATATCCTGCAGAGCAATATCAGGGGAGTATATCCCTGCGGTGAAGGCGCCGGCTACGCAGGAGGCATTGTTTCCGCCGCCGTTGACGGAATAAAATGCGCTCACGCAGTGTTGCTTGATGAAACGGATGAGTGGTAATTCTTTATAAACAATTTTATCAATATATAGCAATTTTAACAAAATCTTTCACTTGTTGTGCGGAATGTTGATTTATTTTGTTGAGATTGCTATAATTATTTTATAAAATTAATCCTTGAAGAACGGAGGTAATGTAAATGGCGCATTGTCCTAAGTGCGGCAAACATCTCAAAATTTACAATGTCAGCCAGTTTTGCCCCAAATGCGGCGTCAACCTCAGGTTTTATGAGTTCGAAAAAAACTTTTATCGAGAAGCGAAATATGCCGAGCTGTCAAATGCCGCTGTACATGTTAAAATCCGCAGGCTTAAGGCGTCTTTTATCGGTAACAAGCTCACCATACTGCGCCTTATAGCCGCTGTTTTTCCGCTTGCCGCTCTGCTTGTGCCGGCTGCGGTGTTCAACCTTTATCTTCCTTTTTTCAGTGAGAAGCTTGCTCTGAGCGGTCTTGGGCTTTACGGCGCATTTTCATCCGGCAGTCTTATGTACCTTACCGATATGCATTTTTCTTCTCCGGGCGGCGAAACCTATGATCTTTTCTTTAAGGCGCTCCTGTTTTACGCAGTAGCCGCCGTTCTCGCTGTTTTAATTCTTCTGCTGACCCTGCTGTGTTTCTTAAGCGTTAAGAATATGCAGAAAATCATTGCATCTGTCGCATTTGCGGGCGCAGTTTTCTCGCTCGTTTCCTTTTTTGTTCTCAATACTTTTATCGACAAATGGGATAAGTGCACTTTGGCCTCAGCCGAGGTGCTGCAGGCAGACCGGGGTTATGGTTTTCCGGTGCTTTTCGCGGCGTTTGCAGCAGTCTTTGCTGTTAACCTTCTGCTTTGGATAAAGGGCATTCCGGTTGAATACGCGCAGGGTATGGAAGAACGCCTTGAGATTTACCGCAAGGTTAAAAAGGGAGAGCTTGACCTTGACTCGCTTCCCCAGCCGGTCGTTGAAACCGAAGAGACAAGGAAGATAGATGAGGAGATTGCCGCGGAAGAGGAAAACCTTGCCCGCCTTAAGGCGGAGCACAGGGCTCGCAATGAATCCGCTCCGGAAAACGGAACACAGGGAGGGGAGACAGATGAGTAAAGCAAAAAAAGCTGACCGCAATGTGCTTATTTACAGGTCTGTTATCGCTGTCCTGATAGTGATTTTTATTGTGATTTTCGTTTACGGGCTTAATAAAGTGCTTGCAATGGAAGGTACGCTTCCCCCGATAACGAATGAAGAGGGTTTAACCTCCGCTCCCGTTACGGCAGATGACGGCGTAAACTTCCTTAAAAGAGTTTATGCTCTTGCTCAGGAGAGCAAACCGAAGGCAACGCGTGAAGACACTTTCAGTGTTGACGGTGATTCAATAGACACCGGCGAAAATGAACGCCTCAAAAAAATGTTTGCGTTTGTATCAGGCGGCTTTGAAAAAAAGCTGGAGGATTCGTTTGAAGATATTGAAACTGATTTCGGAGAGAGTTTCCCCGATGGAATTACTTTACCCGATTTCTCTCAGGCAGATGTAATCCCGCAGACTTATTATTTATGCGAAAACTGCGGCATGACAAGCGATGAAGCAAAAGACAAATGCGATGAATGCGGCATCGAAACACCCTATACCGAAAGCTCTCGCAATATAAAGTGCAGATACATTTATTATTCCTGCAGAAGCTGCGGCGAAAGAAGCGATATTCAGAAACCCGAGTGTGAGGTATGCGGCTGCGTTTATCCTTATAACGAGAAATACGCCGATGAATATGAAGTAACGCTGAAGCTTGACAGTGAATCCGTGCCTGAGTATTTCAGTCCCGTGGGCAAAGAGAGAATCAAAGAAATACTCGCCGACGAAATAAAAGACAGGTTTGAAATCAGAGATATAGACATAACATACAACGATGTTCACGTGTACTATAAGGTGCGCAGAATGACGGATGAGCTGACATATCTTGAGCTTTTCAGAAATATGACCGTCACCGCTCAACTGGAGTTTGCCCCGCATTATAACACGGGTGAAACCTCAGTTACATTCAACATTACCGAAAAAAACAAGCAGAGTTTCACCTGGCCAGGTATTGAACTGAGCAGCCACGAAATGTCCGTTGAGCCGAAAGCAACGGATAACCTGCTTGCAACGCTTACCTGCACTGACCCGACTGAGCCTGTCGTAACCTGGACTTCATCCGATGAAAGCGTACTTACCGTTGACGAAGAAGGCTATATCAAAGCCGGCAAAGAGGCGGGCTTCGCTACGGTTACCGCTTCATTTGAGTTTAACGGCAAGGAGTATTCCGACAGCTGTAAGGTAAATGTAAGGTACTCAGTTGAGTCAATGAAGCTTAACAAACGCAAGGCAAATCTCAGCCCGGGCGACACTCTTACTCTTAAGGCGATGCCGCAGCCGTCAAAGGCGAGCGTCAAGACCGTTAAATGGTACTCGGAAGACCCGGAAATTGCCCGCGTAGATGAAAACGGCACTGTTACCGCTGTTTCCAAGGGCAAGACATCTGTTTACGCTCTGTCAGATGACGGGTACTATAAATCGTCCTGTGAGGTGAATGTGAAGTGAGTGAAAACACAAACAGCGGCGCCGAAAAAAGGACACTGAGCGAAAATATATTCGGCGCGGAAGTTAATTCCGCCGCTAACCTCGGTAAAGAGCAGCTCGGAAAATACAGTAACCTCGCCGTAAAGATGTTCCACACGGGTGTGCTTTCACCCAAGGAAATGCTGTTCCCGGCCCTCGGCCAGTTCGCCGCAAAGCTTGTCAAAGGCCTGGCGGCTTACAGAACGCTTTATTTTGTAAACGTTCTGAAAATCGATATGGCTTACGTCACGGTTATTCTCACTCTCATATCGATTTACGATATTCTGAATAATCCTCTTATGGGCGCGGTTTATGACCGCACAAGAACCAGATGGGGCAAGGCGAGACCTTACATAGTCTTTTCGGCATTCCCGTATTTCCTGTCAACCATCATACTTTACTCGGGCGCAACAGTACTCGGAGACCGAGCAGGCGATGACCCGCGCAAAATCATTTTTATCTTTGTAATGCTGTTTATTCAGGAAACATTTTCAACTATTTATTCAATTCCCCGCGATAATCTTGTTACCCTCCAGACCGCCTGCCCGAAAGACAGAATCACCGTGGGTCTGCTTCAGAACTATATAGGTGAGGTAGGTTCACAGGCTATTTACGCGATTTTCCTTCCCCTTATGGAGCTTAACAACAAGGGTTACATAAATGTTTCTCTGCCTCATATTTTCATGATTATGTCATCAATCACAGGCATAATCGGCTGCGCGAGCAACATTGCAATGGCAGTCGGGTGCAAAGAAAGGATTCTCCTTCAGCCTAAACCCGCGCCGCTCACAAAGTCCATCTTCTACATCCTTAAAAACAAATACGCGTTCAGAAACTTTATTGCCAATTTCGTTGTCAGCTGGTGGAGTGACGGTGGATATTCCTGGGATGTCGTCACACAGCAGGAGATATTCGGCGGCTCTATCCCATCGTTTTTGGCTTATATGCCTTATAATATTTTTGACACTCTCAGTATCACGTTTATACCGAAGTTTCAGAAAATCTTTAAGGGCAACAACAGAAACGCCGTTATTGTCCTTCGCATGTGGGACCTTCTGACAAATGTCGCAATGTGTATTTTCGGCCTGCCGAATGTTCACCGCAGATGGCTTATGGTCGGTATCTATGCGCTGTTCCACGGTCTGAACGGTCTTAATAACGGCCCATCAAATGTCTTTGAGGCTGAACTCGGCAGAGAAATAAATGACTATACCGAGTATGTCAGCGGCGAGAGACCGGACGGCACTTTCAACATTCTTACGGACCTTATTACCAAGATTACGTCTCCGCTTAACGCTTATCTGACCATAAAGCTTTTCAAATGGTCCGGCTATGATTCAACGCTTGAGATTCTGCCGTGGGCGCAGGGGAGCAAGGTCGTTTATCAGAAAGTATTCTTCCTGTTTATTGGTATTGGTGTGCTTCCGAGTATTATCAAGATGGTTCCCTATATTTTCTATGACCTTACCGGCGAAAAGAGAGAGAAAATGTATATCGCTCTCAATGAAAGACGTGCGCTTATGGCAAAAGAAGACGAAATCAACGCTGAACTCGAGGAGCTTGAGGAGGCAATCTCATCTTTTGAAGCGCAGTAAAAACAGCATATAAATAATAAGGGCGGCTGCAAATGACAGCCGCCCTTAAACTTTGATTTTATACGAGATTGATTATGTAATATCTCATTACGCTTTCGCTTACTCCGTCGGAAATGCTGATGCAGTAGGAGTAGGTAAGGTTCATATCCGCCCACACGGCAAGCATTATTTTTCCGTCGTTGCCTTTCATGGTTACCGAATAGTCACCGACTTTTTTAACATTCGCTCTTGTGTAAACGTTGTAGTCTTCGCTTATATCTCCTGACTGAAAGCCCTTACGCAGGAAGCCTCCGTCAAAATTCACCTGTACGATTGCGCCGCTCACAACGCCGTATCCCGTTGGGGTTATTCCTTTGGGGATTGTAATGGATTCAATCCCCGCCGCTTCGCAGGCTTCCTCGAGCGAAGCTTTTTCGGTTACGGGCGAAGTCGGTATTGAAACCGGCTCGGGAGCGGAGGTACTCTCGGTTGCTTCCGGCTGATCTTTTTCTCTGCCTGAGCAGGAGGTGAGAAATGAGGCCGCGCCTATTATCAAGGCAAGTGAAATAAGCAGTGCCGTTATTCTTTTCATGTTTTTCTCCGTTTCTTATACAGGTATTATCGTAAACTCAAATCCGAGACCGTTGCTACCGTTGATTATGAATTTGTCAAGCACATCGGGTCCGCAGGATGCGGTGCCCGCGCCTCTCTCAAATCCGCTGATATTTACGGCTATGGTGTTTTCATCACGAAGGTCCTCTATGTGACCGGCCTCGTCAAGAAGTTTCTGGCTGAATCTCCTGGCGTTGAAAGCAAGATATTTGCCTTTGTAAGCAAATACAAGACCCTTGCCGTCGTCATCGGTTACCTTTACATATCTTACCTCGCACCTGTTGCCGCTTTCCTGAGGCCTTATATAAGGCTCATACATTTCGTCAACATCGGTCTGATATACACCCGCTATGCTTTGAGCATAGTAATCGGGAAGGTTTTCATTGGGCCCGAGGCCGTAATACTCAATATTTTCAAACTCTGCCGGCATTTCAAGACTGAGCGCGAATCTCGCCATATCAGCAGCCGCGCGTTTTTTCGCGAGAGGTTTGAACTCGGTTTTGACATCGATTATACCGCCGGCCTTGATTGTGTAATTAACCTTAACTTCAGCTATCGCTCCTTTTACCTTCGGGCTTACAAGCGAATATACAACCGCAGCTTTAACTCCCGCGGATGTCTTTCGGCAGCTGAAGCCCTTGAGCTTGCACGCGTAATCATTGTAGCCGGCATCATTCCATGAGTTTCTCACTGCGCAGTCATTATCGGTATATGCTCTGTAAATGTTGGGCAGGAAACCTCTTCCGATTGCGGGAGCCTGATTGATAAGCTCTTTGCCCGCGTATTTGAACGAATTTATCTGGCCGCAGTCTTTGCAGAGCTTTACAACCGCTTTGCCTGATTTGACTGTGATGAATTTCTCATCTTCGCTTGTCGCAAGCTTGGCTTTTGACGCGGGAAGCTCATAAACGAATTTCTTTTTGAAGCAGATTTGCTCAAAAGCGATTTCGTTGACTCCGTCATAGTAATAGAGATTCAGGTGGAAGTCGCAGTTTTCGGCGGGAACTTTTATATCCATCGGGTAGCTCGCGGTCTGCTCAGGCTCAATGTCTGCCTTGAATTCATCAGCGGCTATGAGAATATTGCCGTTTTTGACAAGCTCCCATACAACGGTTATATATTTGGTGTTTCTGAATCTGTTGGTGTTTGTGAGTTTAAGTGCCTTGTTTGAGAATTCGGCGCGGATGGGACGGTAAACGTTTTTCATTTCTTTTGCGCCTGTGTGAAGGCGTCTGTCAGGGTAAACAAGGCCGTCAACACAGAAGCAGCCGTCATGGCGCCATTCGCCGTGGTCGCCGCCGTAGGTGAATTTATACTTACCTCTGGGGTGATATACCGAGTGATCCGCCCATTCCCAGATACAGCCGCCCATAAGGTTTTCGTATTTGTAAAGTATCTGCCAGTATTCTTCAAGTGCGCCGGGACCCTCGCCCATGGCGTGAGCATATTCGCAAAGGAAGAAGGGCTTGGGAGTATATTTTTTGCCTCTTGTGTGTTTGCCGCATTTCTCTACATTTGCATGATTTGTGTACATCTCTGAAACAACATCGTATGAATGACGCTCAGAATGAATCACGCTCTCATAGTGAACGGGTATCTCGGGATTCTCCTTGTGCAGATACTCATAGCAAACATCCTCGCATTGATAGCCGCCGGCCTCATTGCCCAGCGACCACATTGTGACACTCGCCCTGCTTCTGTCACGCAGATACATTCTCTTTACTCTGTCAAGAAAGCGGGGAGCCCACTTAATGTTTTTGCTGATGAGGTGGAAATCTTCGTGGGGCGGGCATCCGCAGCCGTGAGTTTCAATATCCGCTTCGTCAACCGCGTAGAGACCGAGAATATCACACAGGATAAGGAACTGCGGGTCGGGAGGATAGTGAGAGGTTCTGACCGCGTTCACATTAAGGCTCTTCATGAGCTTGAGATCCTTCTCAATATCATCATATGTCATCACATATCCTGTCTTGTAGTTTGTATCGTGATGATTTACGCCTTTGAACTTGATAAGCTTGCCGTTGAAATAGAACTTATCCTTTTTAATCTGAACGGTTTTAAAGCCTATGAAATTTCTGATTGCCATTATTTCCGCACCCTTTTTGACGAGCGTGAAATAAGCGGTATAGAGTTTGGGAACCTCGGCGTTCCAGCTTTTGACATCGAGAGAGGTGAAGCTGATAATTCCGTCGGCTGCGTCGGCGCTTGCACTTGCCTTGAGCTTTTTGCCGTCATAGATTTCGGCTTTGACCTCATAGCCCTTGAGCTCACCCTTGATGTCAAATTTCACATCAAGATCCCAGCCTTTTTTTGCGGGCTTAGTTTTGTAATAAACATCGTTTACATAAGTCTTGGGCATTTCGTAGAGAAGCACATCTCTGAATATTCCGGCTTCCCTGAACATATCCTGGCACTCAAGGAAAGTGCCGGTTGACCATTTATGGATAAGTACGAAGAGCTCATTAGCGCCTTTCTTGATGAAGGGGGTAATGTCAAACTCCGCGGTGTTGTGCGAGCCTTCACTGTAGCCGACATAATTGCCGTTAACATATACATCAAGGCAGGGTGCCGCGCCGAGGAATGAGAGTATGAAAGTCTTGTTCTTTGACGCTATGTCAAACATCTTTCTGTAAATGGCGGCAGGCTGCTCTCTGGGAATGTGGGGGGGAGTGTCGTCAAAAGGATACCAGCAGTTGAGATAAGCGGGGCTGTCATATCCGGTTCTCTGCCAGGTGCAGGGAACATTTATTTTGTCAAATTCTGTTTTGACCGTGTCGATTATTTCAGGCATCTCTTTGCAGGAGGGATAATCTCTGCAATCCCATTCACCTGAAAGAAGCCTGACAATGTCAGATGATTTGCGTTCTTTTTTGAACGGAACAGCCGAAAGAGCTTCCTTGCTTGAGTAGGGAATCATATAAGCTCTGCCTTCGAGCTTATTGATTTCATAGGTTCTGAAGTCGTGAAAATTCTTTTGGTTTAAGGCGTATTTCATTTGTCGCATCCCTCCAGGATTTTTATCATTATTTTTGCAGCTTTGTATATATCACCGCAGCCGAGAGTGATAATACAGTCTCCCTCTTTTGCGTGAGTTACGGCATAGTCCGCCACTTCCTCAAAAGTGTTGTACCAGACGGAGCCGGGCACTTTTGCGCTTAAATCGGCGGAGTAAATGTTGTAAGTGTTGACCTCGCGCGAGCCCATTATTTCGGTGAGTATGCATTGATCCGGTATGGAGAGCACCCTCGCGAAGTCATCCAGAAGCATTGCCGTCCTGGAGTAGGTAAACGGCTGAAAGACGGCATAGACTTTATTGAACCCCATTTTCATCGCTGTCCTGAGGGTAACCTCAAGCTCAAGCGGATGATGGGCGTAATCATCGATTATCGTGATTCCGTTTATTTCGGCAAGCTTTTCAAAACGCCTTCCCGCGCCTCTGAAATCTGCGATTCCTTTCACACAGTCTTCAAAACGAACTCCGCTGTACATTGTGCTTGCAATTACAGCGAGGGCATTATGAACATTATGCCTGCCGGGCACACTCAGTGAAACTCTTCCGAGCGTCTGACCGCTGACGCACAGGTCAAAAGAATAATACTCGTGACTGCCTTCAATGTTGAGCGCTCTGTAATCGCAACGCTCGCCCGTGCCGAATGTGATTATGTCCTTATCGGTGCTGCTTAATACATCTTTAAGCGCGTCGAAAGTGTTTTCGTCGTCTCCG
The DNA here is from genome assembly GCA_016282855.1 of Clostridiaceae bacterium. GTDB lineage: Bacteria > Bacillota > Clostridia > Oscillospirales > Acutalibacteraceae > CAG-177. The sequence continues at coordinate 15,303 of JAEELT010000073.1, forward strand.
TTATAAATAATCGCCTTGGTGGCCATTGAGGCGAATTTGGCAAAAGAACGCTTGAGATTATCAAAGGTTTTGAAATAGTCAAGGTGATCCTCATCCACATTGAGCACCACGGCTATATCGGGCGTAAGATCAAGGAAGGTATCCACAAACTCACAGCTCTCGCAAACCATATGTTCGCTGTTACCCACTATGCCGTTTGAGCCGGTAAGGGGAAGCTTGCCGCCTATAACGGCAGTCGGGTCAAAGCCCGCCTCTATGAGTATCTGGGTTGCCATTGAGCAGCTCGTGGTTTTGCCGTGGGTGCCGCTTATGCAGATTGCGTTGGGGTATATTCTTGTGATTGCTCCGAGCAGCTTGCTTCTCTCAAAAGTCGGTATTCCGCTTTGCTTTGCCGCTACAAGCTCGGGGTTGTCGGGAAGGAGAGCGGCGGTATAAACAATCATCTCGGCACCCTCGATATTTTCCGCCTTCTGACCGAGCACAACCGGTATGCCCAGCGACCTTATCCTTTTGAGCGTGTCGGTTTCGTTGTTATCCGAACCTGAGAGAATGTAGCCCTCCTTGTGGAGTATTTCCGCAAGCGGGCACATGCCCGAGCCGCCGATGCCTATAAAGTGAACTCTTTTGACTTCCTTGAGAAGTCTGTCTATTTCAAACATAAAACATCCTCACATAGTGTTTAATCATCGGTTATTATACTATATATTGTATAAAAAAGAAAGAGGTTTTATTATAATTATGTAAAATTTTTAGGAACAGTATGACATAAAAATGCATAAAATTGTGAATATTCTGTGTTTTATGCATTTTTCGGTTGTTTTTATTTATATATAATGATATAATGCAACCGTAATAATTATCCCTGACGGCGGGAGGTAATGATATGACCAGATCACAGGAGCGCGAGCAGGCTTTTATTCTGCTGTTTGAAAAATCTTTCAATATCGAGACGGATGCTTCTCACATTGCCGAAATGGCATACGAATCCGAAGTGATTGAGAAATCTGATTTCTCCGAGACGCTCTTTTTCAAAGCCTGCGAAAAGCTTGAAGAGATTGACGGAATAATTTCAAAATATGCCAGGGGCAGGAGCTTTGCGAGAATAAGCAGAGTTTCTCTTGCCGTGCTCCGTCTTGCGCTTGCAGAGATAAAATATTTTGATGAAGTGCCTGTCAGCGTTTCAATAAACGAAGCTGTGGAGCTTTGCAAAAAATATGCTTCAGAAGAAGAATATTCATTTGTAAACGGTATACTCGGCAACGCCGTAAGAAGCGGTGAGCTATGATATCTCTGGGAATAGATACCAGCAACTATACAACTTCGTGCGCTCTGTATGACAGCAAATCCGGAATAATATCGCAGAGAAAAAAGCTGCTGCCCGTAAAGCCCGGTGAAAAAGGCATAAGACAGAGCGATGCTGTTTTTCATCATACAGCTCAGCTTTATCCTCTTATTGAAGATCTGCTTTCCGAAACCGCTCTTCGCCCGGAAGCTGTCGGGTTTTCCGATAAGCCCAGGGATGCCGACGGTTCATACATGCCTTGTTTTACCGTCGGGGTTAACTCAGCTCGTTGCATTGCCGCGTCACTCGGTGTGCCCGCATTCGGCTTTTCGCATCAGGCCGGTCATATTATGGCCGCTCTTTATTCCGCCGGCAGAACAGATCTTGCAGACAGGGAGTTTATTGCTTTTCACTTTTCGGGAGGCACCACGGAAGCTCTTTTTGTCACCCCCGGGAATGAAAGAATATTTTGCTGCAAAATAATCGGCAGAACTCTTGATATCAACTGCGGTCAGGTTATTGACAGAGCCGGGGTTATGCTCGGCCTTGATTTCCCGTGCGGCAGGGAGATTGAAAAGCTCGCCCTTTGCTCAGATAAATCTTTTTCACCGAAAGTTTGTGTAAAAGACGGAAACTGCTGCCTTTCCGGAGTGGAAAACCTGTGCTCCGATATGCTTGACTCAGGTGAAAGCAGGGAGGATATCGCCGCATTCTGCCTTGCTTATGTCGGCAAAACAATTGAGAAAATGGCACAGAGCGCAAAGGAAAGATACGGAAACCTGCCTATGATATTTGCGGGCGGAGTATCATCAGACTCGATTATAAGAAAGAATATTACGGAAAAATTCGGTGCCTGCTTTGCTCAGCCCGATTACTCGTGCGACAACGCCGCGGGGACTGCTCTGCTGGCGTACAAAAGAGGTAAACTCTATGTCGGATAATGTTGTGCTGACCGTCACCGCTCTCAACAGGTATGTAAAGTCTCTCCTTGATTCCGATGTGAATCTGCAGACCGTATATGTTAAGGGAGAGATTTCAAATTTCAAGGCGGGCGGAGCCGGCGGTCATTTTTATATGACAATAAAAGATGAAAATTCCAGAATAAGGGCTGCTATGTTCAGAAGCGCCAACAGCAGGCTGAAGTTTATGCCCGAGAATGACATGAGCGTTATCATAAGAGGCAGGGTAAGTCTGTACGAGCAGGGCGGAGAGTATCAGCTCATAATTGACGATATGCAGCCTGACGGCGCAGGAGCGCTTGCCGCCGCTTTTGAACAGCTCAAAAAAAAGCTCGCTGCTGAAGGAGTTTTTGATGAAGCTCATAAGAAGCCGATACCCGCTTTCCCCGAAAGAGTCGGTGTTGTCACTTCCGGAACGGGAGCGGCTGTCAGAGATATAATAAATGTTATTTCAAGGCGTTATCCGGTTGCGGAAATAATTGTCTGCCCCGTTTCGGTTCAGGGCGAAAATGCCAAAGCGGAGATTTCTTCGGCAATAAACCTTTTCAACGAAAAAAAAGCGGCCGATGTGATTATCGTAGGCAGGGGAGGCGGCTCGGTTGAGGATCTGTGGGCATTCAACGAAGAGCTTGTCGCAAGAGCTGTTTACGCGAGTGAGATTCCTGTTATTTCTGCAGTGGGTCACGAAACCGATTTTACCATCTGCGATTTCGCGGCCGATCTGAGAGCCCCTACTCCTTCTGCCGCCGCTGAGCTTGCCGTGCCGGACAGCGCTGAGCTGACCGACTCAATAAATGCCCTTCAGAGAGCGATGTACGCATACTCCGAAAGAAGAATTGCTCAGGAGCGCTCGAAGCTCGGTTGTATTTCAAGCTTAATAGAAAAAAACAATCCCAAAGTGGTTATAGAAAGCTATTTCCTCAGAATCGATTATATATACGACAGTCTGAAAAACGCTGCCGGGCTTTGCCTGGAGAGAAACAGAAGCAAACTCAATGAAACCGTCCTTAGGCTTGACGCCTGCAGCCCTCTTAAAATTATGTCAAAAGGATATGCGGTAGCAGTTAAAGGCAGCCGCATAGTGAAAAGTGTGACCGACACCGAGCCGGGCGATGAGATTGATCTTAAGCTCGCTGACGGCACTGCGAGATGTGAGGTAAAAGAAGTATGGAAAAAATAAATTATGAAAAATCAATTGCGCGCCTTGAGGAAATAACCGCGGCGCTTGAAAAAGGAGAAATATCTCTTGATGAAATGATTAAGCTTTATGCCGAAGGCACAAAGCTTGCTTCCGCCTGCACAAAATCACTCAATGAGGCGCAGGCCAAAATAACAACTCTTTCCGGAGAGGAAGCAAAATGATCGATTTCAAAACAAAGCAGCAGGAATATATAGACTTATTCAATTCGTTTACCGAAAAGGAATTAAGCAGGCTTGCCTCTATGTCTCCCCGGTCATCCGGCTCGGAGTTTATGACGCAGGCGATGTCATATTCTCTTATCGATTCGGGCAAAAGAATCAGGCCTGTTCTCTGCCTTGAGTTCTGCCGTGCCTGCGGCGGAGATATTCACAAAGCCCTTCACTTTGCTTTGGCAGCAGAGATGATACATACATATTCGCTCATTCATGACGATCTTCCGTGTATGGACGATGACGATTATCGCAGGGGAAGGCTCTCAAGCCACAAGAAATTCGGCTATGCCAACGCTCTGCTTGCGGGGGACTCGCTTCTCACTCTCGCTTTTGAAGAAATGACCTTTGCCGATGTTGAAAGCGGCAAAACAGTCGAAGCGGTCAATGTTCTTTCGGGGGCCGCCGGTTTCAGAGGTATGGTCGCGGGTCAGGTTATGGATCTTGAAAACGAAAACTCTGCAGCTGATATTGACTGCGTCAGATTCACGGATGAGCTTAAAACCGGTGAGATGATAAGGGCATCGGCTATGCTGGGCTGCATAGCTGCCGGAGCTGACGCCGTAAAAAGGAAAGCCTGCGAGGATTATTGCGGAAATATCGGGCTCGCCTTTCAGATAGTTGATGATATACTTGATGTTACAGGTGATTTTGCCCTGCTGGGCAAAGCAGTCGGCAGCGATGACAAAAGCAATAAATCAACTTATGTTTCTCTGCTCGGTGTTGAGGGGGCAAAGAAATATGCCGATGTGCTTACGGCTTCGGCTCTTGAAGCTCTCGTGGTTTTCGGCGAAGAGGGAGATTTTCTCAGACAACTTGCGGTAAATCTTTCCGACAGGAAGAAATGATTTATGGATTATCCTTTACTTGAAAAAATACATTCTCCTCAGGATGTCAGGAATATGGACAGCGGCGAGCTCGGAGCCCTTTGCGCGGAAATCAGAAACAAGATGATTGAAACCGTTTCAAAAAACGGCGGGCATCTTGCTTCCAATCTCGGCACGGTTGAGCTTACCGTGGCTCTTCACAGAGTGTTCAATGCGCCTGAGGATAAGATTATCTGGGACGTCAGCCATCAGGCATATGCGCATAAACTCCTTACCGGCAGGTTTGACTCTTTTGATACCCTGCGCACTGAGGGAGGCATATCCGGCTTTACTCGCCCCGATGAAAGTGAATATGATTTTTCTTATGAGGGCCATGCGGGTACCTCTGTTTCGAGAGCTGCCGGCATTGCTGCTTCCAATAAAATCAAGGGCAGCAAGTGTTTTGCTGTTGCAGTGATAGGGGACGGTTCTTTCGGAAACGGTCTTGTTTATGAAGCGATGAACGCTGCCGGCAACAGCGGCGGGCGCCTGATTGTGATTCTCAATGACAATGAGATGTCTATTAACCGCAATGTGGGCGCTATGGCAAAGTACCTTGCCGCCGTAAGAGCAAAGCCCGAGTATTACAGATTCAAAGCAGGCACCGAAAAAGCACTCAACCGTATTCCGCTTATCGGCATTCATCTCTCAAACGGCTTGTTCAAAATCAAAACATTTCTGAAAAACATTATATACAGGAGCTCATTCTTTGAGGACCTGGGCTTCAGATATATCGGGCCTATAGACGGTCACGATATACCCACGCTTTGCGAAGCGATGAGCTCTGCCAGGATGATTGCGAGACCTGTTTTGATACATGTGAATACGATTAAGGGAAAAGGCTTTGATTTTGCCGAAAATTCCCCGGAAAACTATCACGGCGTTTCGGAGTTTGACGTAAATACAGGCAAATCTGAGTCTTCATCCGAAAGCTATTCTTCTTATTTCGGCAGAGTCCTGTGTGATTTTGCTTCAAAGGATTCGAGAATTTGCGCAGTAACCGCTGCCATGACAAAGGGTACCGGGCTTGACAGATTCTTTGAGGAATATCCCGCACGCTCTTTTGATGAGGGAATTGCAGAGGGCCACGCCGTGGTATTCTGCTCCGGCCTTTCCATTGCCGGGCAAATACCGGTTTTTGCCGTTTATTCAACCTTTCTCCAGAGAGCGGCCGATCAGCTTATTCACGACGGCGCGTTGCAGAGAAAAAAGATGATTTTAGCTGTTGACAGAGCAGGTTTTGTGGGAGAGGACGGAGAAACCCATCAGGGTCTTTTCGATGTCGCCGTAATGCAGTCTCTGCCAAACACCGTTGTTTATTCACCGGCAAGCTACCGTGATTTAAGCAAAGCCCTTTATAATGCACTTTACAGGGATGAGTATCTTGTGGCAATAAGGTACCCCAGAGGCTCAATGCCGGAGGGCGGCGATGAGCTTACAAACGGTGAGGACTTTGAAATATACGGCGATGAAGGAGCCCCCTTTGCTCTTGTAACTTACGGCAGGCTTTTCTTTGAGGCGGTAAATGCCGTAAAAACACTTTCCGATAAGGGTATAAACACAAAAATAATCAAGCTTAACAGGATTATACCGCTGCCCGAAGAATCCGTTTTGTGCGCGCTCGGAAGCTCTCACGTATTCTTTTTCGAAGAGGGCATGAAAAACGGCGGGGTCGGCGAGGCATATTCTGAAGCCCTGCTTGAAAATGATTTCAGCGGTAAATATACGCACACCGGCATTAACAGAGAGTTTGTTTCTCACGCGGGCGTCTCTTCTCTTATGAAGAAATACTCACTGGACTGTGAAGGTATGGTGCGGATTATCGAAAACGAGGCTTACAATGAAAGATAAGACCAGACTTGATGTTGCGGTTTTTGAAAGAGGACTTGCTCCTACAAGAGAAAAGGCAAAAGCCCTTATTATGGCCGGCAGCGTCTATCTTAACGGCTCAAAAGCGCTTAAAGGCGGCGCCAATGTGACAAGTGAAGATAAGATAGAGGTCAGAGGTGCTGTCAACCCCTATGTGAGCAGGGGAGGGCTGAAGCTTGAAAAAGCCATGAAATCTTTCGGCTTGAAGCTTGACGGCTGTGTGTGTATGGATATAGGCGCCTCAACCGGAGGATTTACGGATTGTATGCTGCAAAACGGCGCCGTAAAGGTTTATTCTATTGATGTAGGTTACGGTCAGCTTGCCTGGAAACTCCGTACAGATGAGCGTGTTGTCAATCTCGAGCGTACAAATTTCCGCTACGTCACACGGGAACAGGTCCCCGATGAAATTGATTTTGCGAGCGTGGACGTATCTTTTATTTCGCTCAAAAAGATTCTGCCTGTAATGAGAGAGCTTCTCAGAAACGAGGGAGAGGCTGTCTGCCTTATAAAACCGCAGTTTGAAGCGGGCAGGGAAAATATCGGCAAAAAGGGCGTTGTAAGAGACCGGAAAGTACATTCGGATGTGATTGAGGATATTTCATTATTTGCGCTTTCTTCGGGGTTTGACCTTATTGACATAGATTTTTCGCCCATAAAAGGCCCGGAAGGTAATATTGAATATCTTATGTATCTCAGGAAGAGCGATGCGCCGCAGAAGCTTTGTAATAAAGATGCGCAAACTCTTGCCCTGTTATCGCACAATACTCTCGACTGAGGAAGTGAAAATATGCGTATAGCGATTATGCCTAATATGACCAGAGCCGAATCGGAAAGAGTTACGGGTGAAATCTGCTCAAATCTCGATTCACTCGGAATTGAATACTCGCTGCCGGCTGAGCTTGAATCTGTTTTCTCACACAGCAATGCCGAATTTACCGATGCGGAAACATCCGTAGGCAAGTCTGACATTGTGCTTGCGGTAGGCGGCGACGGCTCAATAATACACGCCGCGAGATTCGCGGTAAAACACGGCAAACCCATTCTCGGCGTTAACGCCGGCCGGCTTGCGTTTATGGCAGGGCTTGAGAGTGATGAGCTTGCTCTTCTTTCAAAGCTTGTGCAGGGCGATTACACGCTTGACAGGCGTATGCTGCTGAAGACCTGCGTTGTGAGGGGCGATGAAACGCTCGCCGTTGACTTTGCGCTGAACGAATGTTTCATTACGAGCAGCGAAAGGCAGAGAATGTCCGCAATAGATGTTGCCCTTAACGGCAATGTGTTTACGGATTATCTTTGTGACGGCCTTATCCTTGCTACTCCCACCGGGTCAACAGCTTATTCGCTTTCAGCGGGCGGGCCTGTAGTCAACCCTGAGCTTGAGAGCATAATATTTACGCCTGTCTGCCCGCATTCACTAACGGGAAGACCTGTTATTTTCAGAAACAGCGATGTTATTTCCGTAAAGTCAAAAGACGGCGAAACGCTTCTTTACTCCAATGACGGTGCGGCCACCCTGCCTATAGAGCCCGACTGCAGGATAGACATATCCTCCTCGGAGCTTACCGCCAACTTTATAAGAATCAAATCGGATAATTTTATGGATATACTTTATAAGAAACTTGCACAGCGCAGATGAAAGGAAGATAATAATGAATAAAGGCAGACAGGAAGCAATACTGAGAATAATTTCAAATGACTGTGTCACAACTCAGACTGAGCTTCTCGAGCGGCTCAATGCGGAGGGCTTCAAAACCACACAGGCAACCGTTTCCCGTGATATAAAAGCTCTTCGTCTTATAAAAAAGCCCGATGAGCTCGGCAGGTCGCGCTATGTTGCCGACAGGGCCGACAAGGATGAAATCTTCAGCAAGTATAACAGCGTTTTCGGTCACAGCGTTATTTCAATTGATTACGCCTGCAACATAGTCTGCGTAAAGTGTTATAACGGTATGGCTAATGCCGCCTGCGCCACTCTTGACGCTATGGAGCTTGAGGATTCCGTCGGAACAATAGCAGGTGATGATACTATTTTTGTGCTCTGCCGCAGCGAGGAGAGTGCGATAAATCTGAAAAAGATTCTTGAAGAAGCTACAGTATAAAAGAGGGCTTAAGCTATGCTGCAAAGCTTAAAAATCGAAAATATAGCGGTTATTGAAAATGCCTGCCCTGAGTTTCGTGAAGGACTCAATGTTCTTACGGGAGAAACGGGAGCGGGCAAGTCAATCGTAATTGATTCCATAAACGCCGTGCTTGGGGAGAGAACATCCAAGGACCTTATCAGGACCGGTTGTGACAGTGCGTCAGTCTGCGCCGTTTTCACCGATGTAAACGGCAGCGCAAAAGCCGTGATGGAAAAATACGGCATTGAACAGACAGAAGACGGCACACTCACCGTAACACGGTCTATAAGTCAGAGCGGTAAAAACACCTGCAGGGTAAACGGATGGCTGGTTACTGTTTCTCAGCTCAGGGAAATCGGCTCTTACCTTGTGAATATTCACGGTCAGCACGACAGTCAGGCGCTTCTTTCTCCCGAGAAGCATTGCTCTTTTATCGATTCGCTTGCGTGCAATGAAAAGCTCAGAGAAGAGTATAAAGACGCATTTCACAAGCTGATAAAAGTCAAAAAAGAGCTTGATACGCTATATGATTCAAGGGATGAAAACGCTTCGAGAGCGGATTACCTCGATTTTGTGATAAATGAAATCAACGAGGCCGGAATTACTCCGGGCGAGTCCGAAGAGCTGAGCAAGGAAAAGCTGCTTATTCAGAACAGCGCTTTTGTTAAGAAAAACCTTGAAAAGGTTTATGCCGCGCTTTCGGGTGACGGCGGTATTTCGGAAGCGCTCAGTCAGTGCGCCGAAATGATGGAAAAAGCATCTGAGTTTTATACCGGCGCCTGTGATACGGCAAAAGCCCTGAAGGGGCTTTCCATTGAGCTTGCCGAGCGTACGGGAGAGGTCAGAGGTCTGTCCGAAGGCTTCGGCTATTCACCGTCGCGCCTCTCCGAAATAGATGACAGGCTCGATGTTATTTATCGCCTGTCAATGAAATACGGCAAAACTGAAGAAGATATTCTTGAAACTCTTGAAAAATCCGTCAGGGAAAGGGAGCTGATAGGCACCTCCGATGAAAGAATAACGCAGCTTGAGAAAGAGCTTTATGACTGTTCAGATAAGGTGAAAAAGCTTTCGGAAAGGCTGACCGGCACACCCACAAAAGCGGCGCGGGAGTTTGAGAAGAAAGTATCGGCTGAGCTTACCTTCCTCGATATGCCGTATATAAAATTTGTTGTTTCGCTTATTCCCGGCTCCCTTACCTCAAAAGGTGCTGAGACTGCAGAGTTCCTTATAAGCTCCAATCCGGGTCAGGAGCCGAAGCCTATTTCAAAGATAGCTTCGGGCGGTGAACTGTCGAGAATTATGCTTGCAATAAAGAATGTTCTGTCAGATAAGGACCCCGTGGACACTTTGATTTTTGACGAGATTGACGCCGGAGTTTCCGGCTCTGCCGCCGAAAAAATTGGTCTCAAGCTTGACAGCGTATCAAGAGGCAGGCAGGTTATATGCGTGACTCATCTTTCCCGCATTGCCGCTCAGGCGGATTTCCACATAAAGATAGAGAAAACAATTTCCGACAGCGGCACATTTACAAATATTATTCCGCTCGACGATCAGGGCAGAGCGGAAGAAATAGCAAGAATCAACGCCGGAAGCGCGGTTACCGGACTGCAGCTTGAGGGCGCCAGAGAAATTCTTGAAAAAGCTAAGGAGACTAAGAAATGAAAATAGGAGTTTGCGTCGGCACAGAGATTGATAGAGTGAAAATCGCCCTTAAGTACGGTTACGATTACGGCGAGAGCCACTGCCAGAACATTGCGAAAATGAGCTTTGAAGAGCTTGAAGCTTTTAAAAACGCCGGCTTACCTATTCTTGCCGCAAACTGTTTCATAGGCATGAGAGTAGTCGGAGCACAGAGGGATATACCCGCAATAAAAGAATACCTTGAAACGCTGTTTGAGAAAGGCACTTATCTTGGGATTGAATGCTTTGTTTTCGGCTCATCCGGCGCGAGGAATATTCCTGAGGGCGGCTCTTATGAAGAAACATTTGAGCAGATAGCTTATTTTCTCAAAGAGCTTGTCGCACCGCTTGCTGAAAAACATAAAATACGGGTAGCCGTAGAACCTCTTCGCAAAGCGGAATCCAATATTATCAACACCGTGCCCGAAGCACTCAGGCTCGCCCGCGCAGTTGACTGCCCGTATATCGGCGTGCTGGGCGACGTCAAACACATGTGTGAAGAAAACGATCCGTTTGATGCACTGCCTTCATACAGAGGAATGCTTATTCACGCTCACACATCAAACCCCTATCCCGATCCTTCACTCGGCAAAAAGCGTACTTATCCCAAACCCGGAGACAGCTTCAATCAGGACGATTTCATTCTGCCTATGATTGAGGCGGGTGTTGAAATGTGCTCAATAGAAGCCGATGTGATAGATTTTGATTCGGACTGCGCCGGTTCAATCAAGGTGCTTTCCAAATACAGAGGATAATATGAATAAAGATTATTTCTTAAACGGTGCGGGGGATTATTCTATTCCCCGTATTGCTCTTGATAAAGAGCCCGAAAACTGCCCGGAAGAGCTGAAATATCTGTTTGAGCACAGTGTGGTTGACGATGCTCTTGATTATCTGGGGCATCCGGATTCCGTGCTGCTCAGAAACGGCAATATTCTGACGGTTTACCCTTCCGGTCACGGCAAGGGGGCTATCCGCTCTGCAATAAGCTGTGACTCAGGGCTGACCTACACCGAAAAAATAGAGAATATGCCCTCTTCCTGGAGCGGATCAAGAGAAACACCTACGGTTTACCGCCTTGAGTTTTGTGACGGCAGTGAAAGGCTTCTGCTTGTATGCGGCAACCCTGATTGGAATGACGGACTCGGTTCGGTCGGGGGGTTCAACTGCTCTGTTTCCGATGATGAAGGAAAAAACTGGAGCGAGTTTGAACTGTTTTACGGTAAAAAAGACGGCTGTGATTATAATACGATAGTTGCCCTTGCTTCACTTACGCGTCTTAAGGAAAACGGTAAATTCGCCGACAAATGGATGGGGCTGTTTCACGATAACAATTTTGTGAATTACAAGACGATTCTTACATTTGAAGACGGCAGAATGAAATGGTCGCGGCCTGAGCCGTATCTTTCGGAATACCGCGATATCGAGAAAGAGGCTGATATCTGCGAGGTGGAATGTATACGCTCCGGTTGCGGAGCCGGCAACGAGCTGTGCCTTATAACCCGATGCAACACAAAGAAATATAATTCTCTGCTTTTCTTTTCTTCGGATGAGGGCGAAAGCTGGTCGGCACCGAGGATAGCGCCGAGCGCTCTTAACGGAGAAAGGCACAAGGCGGATTATCTGCCGGACGGCAGGCTGTTTATTGATTTCCGCTCGATTGAGCGTGATTATGATAAGCTTATGAAATATGACCCCGGCTGCGGCAGAAACTGGTTCAGCGAAGGCTGGGTGGCCTGGGTCGGCACCTATGAAGACTTAAAATCAGGCAGAGAGGGGCAGTACCGTCTGAAGCTCGCTCATACTTATATTGAAGGGCAGACCGTTCCCGAAGTAAAAGCCGACGCTGATACCGGATACTGCGGCAATGTTGTGCTGCCTGACGGCACGCTTGTCTGCGCCACATACGGTAAATTCGGCGAGAGAAACGCCGACGGCTCGCTTAAAACTTATGTTGTTTCAAAGCGGATAAAAATGGGTGATGTGGATAAGCTTTATGATTACCTGAAAAATGCTTAATTAAAATTCCGGTGAACATTTGTTCATCGGGATTTTACTGCCTGTAATTATTTATCTGTATTTAATTGATTTGCTGTTTTTATTCCCTGTGTTATCCGTAAAAGTGATTTTTACGGAGTCGTTTTTTAATACCAGTCCCGCGCCTGCAAAACGGTTGCCTTTATCAACCTCAGAGGCAACTATTATTTTACAGGGCTGACCGTAGTCATCATAACTGCCGCCCGGCTCATATATACCGAATTTATGAGTGTGCCCGCAGAGCATAAGGTCCGGCTTGACACTTTCTCTGAGCAGTTTTGCCCACTCTCTGTATATTTCTTCCTCAATGTCAAACGGAGGCTCGTATCTGTGCGTGAAGGGGGCGTGTACTATGACAAGCTTTATAAGTCCGCTTTCTTCGTTATATTCGCTTCCGGAATTGTTAATCAGGCTTTTCAGGTATTCTGTTTCCTCAAGACGGAATGTGTGGCAGGCAACCGTGCAACCGTATTCCGGATTTGAGTCTCTCTTATCCTCTCCGCAGTCGAGGCAAAGGCCCCATATTTTTCCAAGACGGAACGAGTAGTAGGTCCTGCCGTTTTTTGCGGGGGCGTACTGGGCGAATTTTTCGGCGCATTTTCCGCGTAAATCGTGATTGCCCCTGGCGAAAACAACCGGTATGCTGCCGTGAGTCAATTCGGCGCAGATGTCAAATATCGTGTTGAAGTTTTCAACTTTGCCGCTGTCTTCGGGCACATCGCCGTTAAGAATAAGAAAGTCGAATTTTCCGAAAGCGCGCGCAGCTTCAACCGGCCTCTGAATGTCGTTGTGAGAGTCCGCAATATGATAGCAGACAGGATCTTTTTCGGGTACGGGTCTGAATTCATAGGGGTAATATCTGTCTTTCTTGGTTTTTGTGAAATAAGGCAGTCTCTTTATTATAGGCTTCTCAATAACTGTGTAGCTCTTTTCTTTGTTGAGAAGCTCCTGAGGCACTTCTATATTATGCGTTCTTGATGCTGAGCGCAGAATGCCGTTTGAATGGTCAACAAAAATCTTATCGCCGACTTTTATGCTGATGAAAGACTGCGATTTTGAGGTGGCAATAATCTGATAGTTTTTGCCTACAGCGAATACTGCCGGGTCAGTTCTGAGCATTTGAAAATCCTCCTCAGTTGAGCGTTATGTCTCTGCTTGTCGCGATACCGTCAACCCCGTAAACGAGCATTACCTCGTCAAAACTCTCACTGTCAATCAAATTTTTGATATTACCGGTGTAATATCTCTGGTCAATCATTGTTATCTCTCCGTATTGCTCGGCAAGAAAGGGCGCAAGGCAGTGGGCAAAGGAGTCTTTTATCAGCAGCAGCTTTTTGCTGTTAATACCGGATCTTATATCAACTCTTGTATGATTGCCGTCAAGGAATACGGTGTATTTATCTTCTTCATCAAGGCGGGGAGTGAAAAACATTGAACTGCTTTCGGTGGTTTTCTTTCCCTCTGCGATTGTTACTTTTACCTTTGAGTCAATCTGGCTGTTTACAAAAAGCGATATATCATCCGGCTTGGTAAGAGTGTAGCAGGAGGTTGAGTAAGATGTGCCGTAAAAGCCCGGGTATGATGTAACATCATAATCCGCAAGTGAAGGTGCCGCAAAGCCTTTAAGGCGGCAGAATTCTCTGTATGCCGCATAAGCGCCGTTGCTTGTCCAGTGGTGGTCTGTTCTGTAATAATAGGCTCTGTTTTCCATACCGGAAAACGGCTGTGTTAAATTAACAAACAGAGCGTTGTCAATACCGGAGAATTCTTTGTTCAGTTGTTCAATGTATTCAAAATCGTGATATTGAAGCGAGTTTTTAGGCAGATAGTTTTTAAGCAGAGCACCCTTTTCGGGCACCGCAATAAGTGTAACAGGCAGACTGCTTTCACGCGCGAAATCTGTTATTTCCTTAAGATTTTTATCAAAACGATTGTTTGAGTCAAAAGGTTTTTCAATCAGCCAGCCGTTTTTGCCCAGATAAACACCGTTGCTGCCGTTATTGCCTTTTATCAGTTCAAAATAAGAGTTTACCGAAACAAAGAAGGTGCGCAGCGGGGTCTGGTCGGCAAGAAACTTCTCAAAATCTTCTGAGAATTTGCCGCTTTTTATGTTTTTGACGCTGACTTCGGGAAAACCGGACAGATATCTTTTTTCGGCCGGCGAGTAATCTGACTTTGGCAGAAAGATATAAAGAATGCATCCGGCAATGATAAACGCCAGAAACAGAGCCGTAATGACCGCGGATTTTATATTCTTTTTTTGTTTGTTGTCGTTTTTCATAATCAGAATTTAAAATAAAGAAACGGGTTGTATTCAGCGCTTACCAGGCTTGCTGTGCAGAGTATGATAACTGCTGCCGCGGCGGCAATCTCAAGCGGAGCGAAATACTTTTTATCTTTCAGCCTGTCATAAAGGCTTCTGATAAGCGGGGTGGAAGCAATAATACCTGCTATGGTCAGCGGCAGATAGTTTGCTATTGTGTTGAGCACCTCGGGTGAGCTCTTTCCGCCCGAGAAGAGCGACACGGTAAAGCTGCCGAGAGCCGCGAAACCTCCGACATCATCTGAGAAATAGAAGAGCATCCATCCGAGAATAATGAAAATCAGAGCGTAAATGTGACGGAATACCTTCGGCAGTTTTTCCAGCGCTTTCAGCAGGAAGAGTTTTTCAATTACCAGTATTATTCCGAAATAGAGACCCCAGAGCAGGAAATTCCAGCTCGCGCCGTGCCAAAGACCGGTAAGCATCCAGACTATAAGCAGGTTTATTACCGTGCGTGTTTTTCCTTTTCTGTTTCCGCCCAGGGGAATATAAACATATTCCCTGAACCAGGTGCCCAGAGATATATGCCAGCGCCGCCAGAATTCCATGACGCTTTCAGATATATACGGATAATTAAAGTTTATCAGGAATTCAAAGCCCAGCATATTGCCAAGGCCTCTTGCCATATCGCTGTAACCGCTGAAATCAAAATAGATCTGCAGCGAAAATGCGAGCAGCCCCATAAATGAGCCGAGCGAGCCCGGCTGAGACGCCTCACGCAGCGAATCCCACATCAGCCCCATCGGGTTTGCCAGGAGAACTTTTTTGCCGAGACCAAGCAGAAACAGGCGCACTCCTTTTGCAAAAAGGTCAATGTTTTCATGCCTGTCTTTAAGTTGTGATGCGACATCTCTGTATTTAACGATAGGGCCGGCTATCAGCTGAGGAAACAGCGAAACATAGGTGCCGAAATCAATTATGCTGTGCTGTGCCCGCGTGTCTTCCCGGTAAACATCAATCGTATATGACATTATCTGGAATGTGTAGAATGAAATGCCTATGGGCAGAGGAACTATTATCGCGGGAATATGAGCGAAAGGAAGAATTATATTAAGATTATCGGTAATAAATCCGGCGTATTTGAAGAAGGCAAGCAGACCTAAATCAATTACAACCGAAATAATAAGAACTGTCTTTTTCTTTGAAGGATTCTTTTCAATCAGCAGCCCTGCAAAATAGTTTACGGCTATTGAAAAAAACATAAGGGAAACGAGCACCGGCTCGCCCCAGCCGTAAAAAAAGAGGTCGGCAATCAGTAAAAAGATGTTTCTGTACTTTTTGGGCAATATATAGTAAACGGTAAGCACAACCGGAAGGAAAACAAACATAAACATCAGGCTGGAAAATACCATAGGCTTACCTCCTTTGATTTAATTTTATACAGTTAAAATTATAACAGTAATGTTATCGGCGGTCAATCAAAAAAAGGTATAAATAAATAATAAATGTTTATTACAGGTTCAGCGTTTATGTGTCTGTTTTCCGAATCGTTTGTCATCTTTTTTAACTGAAAAGCGACAAAAAAAGAAGTACGGGTTTTATGCCCGTACTTCCGTAAAAAGCTTAATTATTTCATTGCCTCTTCAACCGCAACCGCGCAAGCAACGGTTGCGCCGACCATGGGATTGTTACCCATACCGATGAGCCCCATCATCTCAACATGAGCGGGAACAGAGGATGAACCTGCGAACTGAGCGTCGGAGTGCATTCTGCCCATTGTGTCTGTCATACCGTAGCTGGACGGACCGGCTGCCATGTTATCGGGATGAAGGGTACGGCCTGTGCCGCCGCCTGAAGCAACTGAGAAATAGCTTACGCCGTTTTCAACACACCATTTTTTGTAAGTGCCTGCAACGGGATGCTGGAATCTTGTGGGGTTGGTGGAGTTGCCGGTGATGGAAACGCCGACATTCTCAAGCTTCATAATTGCAACGCCCTCGGGTACGTTATCCGCGCCGTAGCATCTGACTTTTGCCCTGTCACCGTCTGAATAAGGAGTTTCGGAGATAATCTTAACTTCTTCGGTATAGGGATCAAACTCGGTCTTTACATAGGTGAAGCCGTTGATTCTTGAAATAATCATTGCGGCATCTTTGCCGAGACCGTTGAGTATAACTTTAAGGGGCTTGACTCTTACTTTGTTGGCGTTGAGAGCGATTTTGATTGCGCCCTCAGCGGCTGCAAAGGATTCGTGACCAGCAAGGAAGCAGAAGCACTCTGTCTCCTCGGAAAGGAGCATTTTGCCGAGGTTGCCGTGGCCGAGACCTACTTTGCGGTTTTCGGCAACTGAGCCGGGGATGCAGAAGCTCTGAAGGCCAACACCGATTTTTGCGGCGGCGTCGGCGGCTTTGGTGCATCCGCTCTTGATAGCGATGGCGCAGCCTACGGTGTATGCCCAAACAGCGTTTTCAAAGCAGATGGGCTGAGTTTCTCTTACGATTTTGTCGCAATCCACACCCTTTGCAAGAGTGATTTCTTTGCATTCTTCGATTGAAGAAATGCCGTATTCGGCGAGAACGGAATTGATTTTGTCAATTCTTCTCTCATAGCTTTCAAATAATGCCATAATTCTTTTCCTCCTCTTACAAATTATTCCTTACGCGGATCGATGTATTTTGCGGCATCGGCAAATCTGCCGTAGGAGCCGATTGCTTTGTTGTAGGCTGTGGTCGGGTCGTCGCCTTTTTTAATAAAGTCGGTCATCTTGCCGAGAGAAACAAACTCGTAGCCGATAACCTGGTCATCAGCGTCAAGGGCAAGTCTTGTAACATAGCCCTCAGCCATTTCAAGGTAACGAACACCCTTTACTTTGGTGCCGTACATTGTGCCGACCTGTGAACGAAGACCTTTGCCGAGGTCTTCAAGACCGGCGCCTACCGAAAGACCGTCGTCCGAGAATGCGGATTGGGATCTGCCGTAAACTATCTGAAGGAAAAGCTCGCGCATGGCGGTGTTGATAGCGTCGCACACAAGGTCTGTGTTGAGCGCCTCAAGAATGGTTTTGCCGGGAAGAATCTCGGCAGCCATAGCTGCGGAATGAGTCATACCAGAGCAGCCGATGGTTTCAACAAGAGCTTCTTCGATAATTCCGTCTTTGACGTTGAGTGAAAGCTTGCAGGCGCCCTGCTGAGGAGCGCACCAGCCCACGCCGTGAGTGAAGCCGGATATGTCCTTTATTTCGTATGCCTTGACCCATTTGCCCTCCTCGGGTATGGGTGCGGGACCGTGGTGGGGGCCCTTTGCTACGCAGCACATATTCTGCACTTCGCCGGTGTAATTGATCATATGAATTTCTCCTTTCGTCGGATGTAAAATAACCGTGTAATATTTTAAACTAAATCGGTTGCGTTATCAAGTGGTTTATTGCTTTTTTTCAAAAAACTCTTTGTACAGCGCCGTATCTTTTTTTAGTAGCCTTTCTTTTTTCATAAATCTTATGTGAAGCGCCATAGGAAGATAGGCGAGAGTATTTATAAAGGAATTGCCCGATTTACCGTCTTTTCTGGCGTAGCAGTTGACGGGAAACTCTTTGAACGTATATCCCAATACCTTTTTGAGTCTCAGGGGCTTGAGCATCAGCTCAAGCAGAATAGTGTAGCCGGTGCTTTCGTAGTTAATTGACTGATATAACTCAGTCGGAACAATCTGAACCGGATTTGTAAGGTCGGTGAGTCTGCTCCCGAATAAAACCCTGAGAAAAACCTGTGCAAGTGAATTGAGCTTTTTTCTTATGGGATTATATCCGTAAAAAGTGCAACCCTTCAGGCGGCGTGAAGTGGTGGCAATAACATTGCTGTCTTCTTTTACGCATTTTATCAGATCCGGGATTACATCGAGGTTTTCGGCAAGATCTGCGGCCACAACCATACAGTGAGTGCCGCTGCATCTGTCAATCGCTTCCTGAATTGCGGCAGATAATCCGGGGCGGGACTGCCCGAATATGATTATCGGTACCTCTGTTTGAGCGGCGGCAAGTTCATCAAGCGCTTTTCGGCTTTCGCTGCTTATGTCAGGGGAGTAAGCAATTATTATCTCTTTAAGATCGTGTCTGTCAACCAGTGAGAGAATTGAATATACGGTTTCTTTAAGGGAGTGAGTTTCAGTGACAGCTCCGGTCATTATTGACAGGTTTTCAAATTCAGTCATTTTAAGTATGCTTCCTTAATGAAATGGTGAGGCTTGAACAATAAAGAATTCGAAGCAACCTCTCGTTTTTTGCTTAATCAACTTTTATTGTTTCTCTGGGATTTGTCAGCAGTGTTGCGCTGCGTCTTTTGCCGTACCATATTATTTCGCGGGCATATACATCCCAGGTGTCTATTTCTTTTTCAACGTCAATTGACAGCACTGTTCTTTTCTTTTCAAGAGGTTTGTAGGTCTTGTCGTAGATGTTGTTGAAGTAATCGTAAAAGTTGTATTTGCTTTCAATTTCTATATGCCTTTGCCCGGGCAGACGGATAATGCTGCTCTGGTAATTTATCAGCTCCGGCAGAATTACATCATCTATTCCGAGCAAGGAAACAAAGCCGGTGATTTCTTTTTTGAAATCTTCAAAGTGATAAACGCATTCAAGAAAGATTCCTTCTTCAAAATACCAGCCTACATCGCTGAAGATTTTGTTCCGGTAGCACCAATCTGTATGCTCGGTATCTTCGATTTTTGCTTTAACCTTGCTCATCAGATTAAACAAAAACCCTTCTCCCGAGCCAATTATATAGTCGAGAATCTTATTGTAAAAATCGTAATAGGACATCTGAAGCTCAAATCTGCAATATAAAGCAAAACACCGCAGAAGTCCGATATGATGAAAGCACTGTGTAAATGCCGCAAACAGATTTGCTTTTACCCAGTCGGCTCTGCTCATATCCTTTGTTTCGGTAATAATATCGTAGTATTCCTGAATACCGTTGAAATCGGCAAGGTAATGGCTCTCATGCATCGGCATTCTTGTCCAGTGAATGCCGTATTTTTCTTTGTAGTCAGGCTGAGCCAGGGGCGAATTGCAGTAAACCTGGCAGGTGTAAATTGACATTGAGTTGTGCTGCCCGGCTTCAAGCAGGTTGCATAAACCGCGGCAGAAAGACTCGTATGTTTCTCCGGGCAGGCCGAGAATAAGCTCCGTGTAAGTCGGTATGCCTGCCTCGGTGTATCTGGCGTTAAGGCGTGAAAAATAATCAAGATCGAGGTTCCTTCTGCCTATGTTTTCGAGCACCTGAGGCGACATGGACTGATATGCGAGGGTGATTCCTTTATCAACCTTGTTTTTATTAAGATAACAGCCTATTTCAAATACTCTGTCATCGCTGTTTTTTGCGTAATTCGGCTTGAATATCTGCGGATAGCCGGTGCTTTTGTTGCGCTCCACAATATAACGTGCAATTTCAATATCCCTGTCATTTATGCCGAAATTTGCGTCTGCGCAATAGCAGTAGGGTACTTTATGATCCGATATCCAGTCAATCTCCGCAAGTACCTTTTCCATAGGAAAAAACCTGATTTTTTCCGTGAAACACCAGTCGCAGAATGCGCAGGTGTACGGACAGCCTCTGTTAGTTTCAAGAGCGCACTGGAAAGGTGTGTTAGGGTATTCTTCAAACATTTTGTCGAATACTCCCGAAAGATAAGGAGACGGCAGTTCGTTAAGGGAAAATAAACTGTTGCCGCGAGGCAGCATAACGCATTCTCCGTTTTTTCGCATTGAAATGTCTGTCATTTCCGAAAAATCATTTTTAAGAAGAGCTTTCAGAAGATTGACAAAAACAAATTCACCTTCGCCGTGAATAAGGAAATCGATGTAAGGCTCTTTTTCCAGCAAAGAAGCGTCATAAGGAATATTATGTCCGCCGAAGACTATGTGGCACTCCGGGTATTTCTCCTTGATTGCTTTCGCGAGGGCTTTATTGTATTCCATATTCCAGATATAGCAGGAAAAGCCCACAAGAAAAGGATCTTTGATATCATCAAGGGATTCCGCCAGCTTTTTTCGCATGTGCAGTATATCGCAGAAATTGTAACTGCCGGTGAGCTCCTTTACAGACTGCGCGTACGCTTTTATGCACCCGGCAGCATAAGGGAGGTATGCCATTTTTTCAGAATATGTTACGCTGATTTGCGCGAAATACACATTCTTTTTCATTAGCAGTACCTCCTTTCTTCGCATATCAAAACTGCCTGATTATTTTGCTTTTTCCGCTTTTTTCTTTGCCCTCATAGCTTTGAAATCATCGAGCCAGAGATCTTTATAAATGATGAAAGCCGCAATAAGAGAGGCAATAATGGTTACAAACATAAGCACGCCCACGCCTGTAGCGGGGGAGATGAAAAGCACGAGAACGCCGCAAATAACGGGTGTTATGCCGAGCTTCCAGTGCTTTGCAAAGTAGCTTGCGCCAAGTGCTCCGAAAAGTGCGGGAAGCACATTGTTGAACGCAGCCTGGAATGTCGGGTTGTTGCTTGCCGAATCAAACACCATAGCAAAAGCAAGCACGCCCACAGCAATAACTACGGTTGTAGTTAGTGAGGAAACAGCGATTGAAATAGTGCTGATAACTTCGCCCTCTTCGGTGTTTGGATGTACCTTGGCGTTTTCCATTGCGTTGAGGCCGCAGGGGAGCTTGAGGTTTGAAATGTTGCCTGTCACAAACGAGAGATATGTGCCGCCCGCGCCGAGCATGGGAACATAAGTCACAACCTCAATAATACCGGTTACCCAGTAGAGCGGAGCGAGGGTAGCGATAACCTTGCCCATTATTCCGAGGCTCGGCCAGGTGCTCAGCAAAATGCTTGACGCTACAGGCACCATGAGCATCATAAGAAGCGCGGAGTAATTCCAGACGGCGCCCCATACATGAACTTTGTCAAAATAGTTTTTGCTTTTGCTCATTTCAGTACACCTCCTATTTCATACCAGGTGAATCCCGCGAGATCCTGAGGCAGTATCTTTGAGAAGAGAACAGCGCAGCCCATTGCGGCAAACATCGCAAGAGGCATGGCAAATGATTCGAATTTTTCAAGCGCTTTTATCTTTTTGCACAGAAGCATAAGTATGAGCATAATAACTATTGCGAATACAAGAGTAAGAATTGAAAGCAGGCCGGCAGATTCTTTTATGACACTCTGCATGATTTTTTCGCCTGCTTCATTAAGAGCGGGGTTACCGGCTGCGTCAAGCACCGGCTCTTTGACCACGGTGCAGCCGTTGATTGCTCTTGCTATGAAAGCGGATATTATTCCTATAAAAGCTGCTGCGGCAAGAATATCGCCGAGCTTCTTTGTTTTTTCGTTTTTGCTTACCGCGCCGCCGATTTTGTTCTGCAGCTTTTTGCAGACTATCGGCAGGAAGGTGAGCGGAAATACCGAGCCTATTGTCATAGCCCAGATTACGGTTGAAAACTGCTTCATATCATCAATTTCCATGCTCAGGGAGCCCCCGAGGTTATTAAGCGCGGTTTCCGCGGCAACCGTTTCATAGGCAAGGTTTCCTATTACGGTCAGGCGAATCCACGGCAGTATAACTCCGAGTGCTTTGGCAAGCACAAAAACCGTGACGAGTATTGAAATCGCGGGAGCAATTGAGAACAGAATACTTGAGGTGATTGTGTTAATCATGGTTTCTTTTTTTATGCCGAGCTCTTTACCGTGTTTCCAGGATTTTACGATAAAAAAGAGAGACTGGGCAAATATGAAAGCTATAACCCCAAACGCAATCAGATACATTCCTAAGCTTTCTTTGAAATCGGTCAATGCAATTCCTCCTCCATATAGTTTTGCATAAAAATTATTTTAGCATATTATTAAATCTTTTGTCAATTAAGGAGAGTCAATCGACATAATAAACTCTGCCGTTTCTGCGCTGCGGCGGTGTGGGGATGTCGCATGCTGCATAACCGATTGCGCAGTGACCGATGCCTTCCCAATCTCCTTCAATGCCCATATCCGCAAGAAGCTTTTTGTATTGAGGCATCTCAAACTCTTCTTTTGCTCTGTGAATCCATATGCTCCCGAGGCCGAGGGAGTGAGCAGCAAGCATAAGATTGCCCATTACAAGCGAACCGTCATATATACCGGTGAAGTGATTTTTGTTTGCGAGCACTATGAGAATAACCGGAGCTCCGTAAAACGGGTCAAAGCTTTCATCCTGCCAGCCGCCGATTTTGCGGTTGTCAGCCGAAAACCGATCACGAAGTTCTTTGTTTTTTACGGCGATAATTATTGTTTCCTGTTTTCCCTTACCGTTTGGGGCGTACAGCCCGGCTTCAATGATAGAGTCAATGTCTTTGCTTTCAGGCATTTCGGGCTTGAATTTCCGTATGCTTCTGCGTTCTTTCAGCGCTTTGAGAACTTCGTTCATTTTTTTATCTCCTTGGTTGTTTGTTTGCCGATAATTATATCACTTTATAATAAAAAGTGCAATAAGCGAACACCTGCCGACGGCAACTTCGGCAGGTGTTCATGTATCTTAACAGGGGGAAGGGAAAAAGGTCTGAATCAGTATATCAGAAGAGTCCGCTGATTTTTCCGTTTTCATCAACGTCAATCTTCTCTGCCGCGGGCACCTTGGGCAGTCCGGGCATTGTCATAATATCGCCGGTAAGAACTACAACGAAACCTGCGCCTGCAGAAACCTTGACATTCTTGACCGTAACCGTGAAATCTTCGGGAGCGCCGAGCTTTGTGGGGTCATCGGAGAAACTGTACTGAGTTTTCGCGATACATACGGGCATTTTGTCGCAGCCGAGAGCTGTGAGCTGTTCAATCTGTTTCTTTGCGCCGGGCATAATCGTTATGCCGCTGCCGCCGTAAACTTTTTTGACAACCGCTTCAATCTTTTCTTCGATTGAAGTGCCTTCAAGCTCATAGGAGAAGGTGAAATCGCCCTTTTCTTCTTCACACAGGCGTACAACCTCTTTTGCAAGCTCTTCGCCGCCTTTGCCGCCTTCGGCCCATACGGTTGAAAGCACCGTGTTTACACCGAGTTCACGGCATTTGGCGATAATAAAATCTATTTCCGCGTCTGTGTCGGTGGGGAATCTGTTTACCGCCACTACGCAAGGAAGTTTGTAAACATTCTTGATGTTGGAAACGTGTCTGAGAAGGTTGGGTATGCCCTTTTCGAGAGCGGCGATATCTTCAGTCGCAAGCTGTTTCTTGTCGAGACCGCCGTGCATCTTGAGAGCTCTTACGGTGGCAACCACAACGACAGCGTCCGGAGTAAGGCCTGCCATACGGCACTTTATATCGAGGAATTTCTCAGCGCCGAGGTCGGCACCGAACCCTGCCTCTGTTACTGTGTAGTCGCCCATTTTAAGAGCAAGCTTTGTAGCCATAACGGAGTTACAGCCGTGAGCAATGTTTGCAAAGGGTCCGCCGTGTACAAACGCGGGGGTTCCTTCAAGAGTCTGAACAAGGTTGGGCTTGAGCGCGTCCTTGAGCAGAGCTGTCATTGCGCCTACCGCCTTGAGGTCGCCGGCGGTAACGGGCTTATCATCATATGTATAGCCTACGATTATTCTTGAAAGACGCTCTTTAAGGTCAGTAATTGAGGAGGCAAGGCAGAATACAGCCATTATTTCGCTCGCAACCGTAATATCAAAGCCGTCCTCTCTCGGAGTGCCGTTGGCTTTACCGCCGAGTCCGTCCGCAATGAATCTGAGCTGTCTGTCGTTCATATCAACACAGCGCTTCCAGGTGATTCTGCGAACATCTATTCCGAGACTGTTGCCCTGCTGAATGTGATTGTCAAGCATTGCCGCAAGAAGGTTGTTGGCGGCACCGATTGCGTGAAAGTCGCCGGTGAAATGCAGGTTAATATCTTCCATCGGTACAACCTGAGCGTATCCGCCGCCGGCGGCTCCGCCCTTTACTCCGAAAACGGGACCGAGGGATGGCTCTCTGAGAGCTACGGTAACATCCTTGCCTATGCGTCTGAGGCCGTCGGCAAGACCGATTGTGGTGGTGGTTTTTCCTTCGCCTGCGGGAGTGGGAGTAATAGCGGTAACGAGAATTAGCTTGCCGTCCTTCTTATCGGTTTCCCTGATAAGTGCCGGGTCGATTTTTGCCTTGTAATTGCCGTATTGCTCTATGTACTTTTCGTCAACATGAGCCGTTTTGGCAATTTCGGTTATATGCTTCATTTTACATGCCTGGGCGATTTCAATGTCGGATAAATAAGCCATTTCAATGCACTCCTTTATTTGAAATATTTAACTGCTGCCTTAAACATTCCTATGTCAAAATTGCCGGGAACATTTTTATAAAGTCCGCTGCCTGTGCGTTCACTGTGACCCATCTTGCCGAAGACTCTGCCGTCCGGCGAGGTAATACCTTCAACCGCATATACGGAGTTGTTGGGGTTGAAATGAACATCATAGGTGGCGTTCCCTTCAAGGTCAACATACTGGGTGGCAATCTGACCGTTGGCGGCAAGCTCTTTCACAAGAGCTTCATCTGCTAGGAATCTGCCTTCGCCGTGAGAAATAGGAACTGTGTAAATGTCGCCGGGCTCAGTCAGGGCAAGCCAGGGAGATTTGTTTGATGCAATTCTCGTGCGTACAAGCTTGCTCTGGTGCCTTGCGATTGTGTTGAATGTAAGTGTGGGGCATTTTTCATCGGTATCGATTATTTTTCCGTAAGGAACGAGACCGAGTTTAATAAGCGCCTGAAAGCCGTTGCAGATACCGCACATAAGACCGTCTCTGTTGTCAAGAAGGTCTGTAACGGCGTCCTTTATAAGACCGTTGCGGAAGAAGGCGGTAATGAATTTACCGCTGCCGTCCGGCTCGTCGCCTCCGGAAAATCCTCCGGGAATGAATATTATCTGCGCTTGTTTTGTCGCTTTTGCGAAACGGTCAATGCTTTCTTTAATACCGTCGGCAGTGAGGTTTCTGATAACAATTATTTCAGGGTCAGCTCCCGAGTCTCTCATTGCTTTTGCGGTGTCAAATTCGCAGTTTGTGCCGGGAAATGCAGGAATTATAACTTTGGGTGAAGCCGCTTTAATAGCAGGAGAGGGGTAGGAGGATGCTTTGTAAGTGAAATTCTCAATAGGAGAGTCCTTTGCGGGAATGTTACAGGAGTAAACGCTCTCAAGCTTGTCTTCGTATATTCCGAACAGCTCAGCTTCCGAAACGGATTCGCCTGCAAATGTAATTTCTTTTCTGTCGGTAACTTTTCCGATTATTGTGCCGTCGGCGCAGGGCTCTGTAACTTCAAGGATAAATGAGCCGTAAGAATAGCCGAAAATATCATTTACTGTAAGCTTATCCGAGAAATCAAACCCGAAGCCGTTGCCCATGCACATTTTCATTACGGCTTCAGCGATACCGCCTATACAGGGAGTGTAGCAGGAAACCGCTTTGCCGCTTCTGAGAAGGGCTGTGACTTTCCTGTAATTCTCGATAAGCGATGAGGTTACGGGAAGCCCGTTTTCATCTTTTTCGGGGGATATTAGTATTACATCGTTGCCGGATTTCTTGAATTCGGGTGAAACGACAGACGAAACCTTATCTGTGGTAACCGCGAAAGAAACGAGGGTCGGGGGAACATCAAGGTTTTCAAATGAGCCGCTCATTGAATCCTTGCCGCCGATTGACGCTATGCCGAGGTCTTCCTGCGCTCTGAAGGCACCGAGCAGCGCCGCAAGGGGTTTGCCCCAGCGCTTTCCGTCTTTGCCCGGATGCTCAAAGTATTCCTGGAATGTGAGGTAAACATCTTTAAGCTCGGCTCCGGTTGCAATAAGCTTTGAAACCGATTCGATAACTGCAAGATAAGCGCCGTGATAAGGGCTTTTTTCTGTGATGAAGGGGTTGTAACCCCAGGACATGAATGAGCAGTCATCGGTGTGCTTTTTCTCAACGGAAATCTTCTGCACCATTGCCTGAATGGGCGTCAGCTGATATTTTCCTCCGAAGGGCATAAGCACGGTGCCTGCTCCTATGGTTGAGTCAAATCTTTCTGAAAGCCCTCTCTTTGAGCAGATATTAAGATCACCGGCGATTTCTTTGAGATTATCGGCAAAGGAGCCGCTTACTGTCTTTTCAACCGGCTGAGAGGGGGCGGGTGTAATGTCTATATGCTTGTCCGCTCCGTTTGAGTTAAGAAATTCACGGCTGATGTCAACTATTTTTTTGCCGTTCCAGTTCATAGTCAGCCTGGGCTCGGCTTTTACAACCGCTACCGGGCAGGCCTGAAGATTTTCGGCTTCGGCAAGCTTAAGGAAAGCATCAACATTTTCCTTCTCAACCACAACGGCCATTCTTTCCTGCGATTCGCTTATCGCGAGCTCCGTGCCGTCAAGTCCGTCGTATTTCTTCGGCACGGCATTAAGGTCAATTTCAAGACCGTCTGCAAGCTCTCCTATTGCTACGGACACACCGCCTGCGCCGAAATCGTTGCAGCGCTTTATCATTCGGCAGGCGTCGCCGTTTCTGAACAGACGCTGAAGCTTGCGCTCCTCGGGAGCGTTACCTTTCTGAACTTCGGCACCGCAGGTCTCTACCGAGTGAGCGGTGTGGGATTTGGAGGAGCCGGTTGCTCCGCCGATTCCGTCACGGCCGGTGGAACCGCCGAGAAGGATTACTACATCTCCCGGTGCGGGAACTTCTCTGCGTACGTTTTCCGCCGGAGCCGCGGCAATAACCGCGCCTATCTCCATTCTTTTTGCTTCATAACCCGGGTGATAGATTTCATCAACTATACCCGTTGCAAGGCCGATCTGATTGCCGTATGAAGAATACCCGGCGGCAGCCCCTGTGACAATGCTTCTCTGCGAAAGCTTGCCGGGAATTGTTTCGCTCACAGGCTTGAGAGGATCCGACGCGCCGGTAACTCTCATGGCGCCGTAAACATAGCTTCTGCCCGAAAGCGGGTCTCTGATTGCTCCGCCTATGCAGGTGGCGGCACCGCCGAAGGGCTCAATCTCTGTGGGATGGTTGTGCGTTTCATTTTTGAAGAGGAGAAGCCAGGGCTCAGTTACTCCGTCTACATCGACGTCAATTTTAACGGTACAGGCGTTTATTTCCTCGCTCTCGTCAAGCTTTTTCAGCAGGCCTTTTGCCTTGAGATGCCTTGCCGCTATTGTGGCAAGATCCATAAGACATACAGGCTTTGTTCTGCCGAGCTCTTTTCTTACGCCGATGTATTCATCCCAGGTTTTCTGAAGCAGTTTGTCTTCAAATCTGACGGAGTCAATTACCGTAAGGAATGTAGTGTGCCTGCAATGGTCGGACCAGTAGGTGTCTATCATCCTGATTTCGGTGATTGTCGGGTCTCTGCCTTCTTTCTTGAAATAATTCCGGCAGAATTCAATGTCGTCCGCATCCATCGCAAGACCGTAAGAGCTTACGAATTCTTCAAGCCCCTGTCTGTCAAGTGAAGTAAAGCCGTCAAGAGTTGCAACGCTTTCGGGTATTTCATAGTTTACCCTGAGAGTTTCGGGCTTCTCCAGAGCCGCTTCTCTTGATTCAACGGGGTTTATAACATACTTTTTAATTTTGTTTACATCTTCGGCGCTGATATCGCCGTAGAGTTTGTAAACTTTTGCCGAGCGGATAATGGGCCTGTCACCCTGTGAAATAATCTGAATACACTGTGCGGCTGAATCCGCTCTCTGATCAAACTGACCCGGCAGGTACTCAACGGCAAATGTTACACTGCCGTCATCATCCAATTCCGAGGTTGCTGTGTCAAGCTGTGGCTCCGAAAAGACAGTCTTCACGGCGTAATCAAAGAGTTCTGGGGTGATATTTTCCGCGTCATATCTGTTAAACAGACGGATGTCTTTGAGATTATCTATACCGAGCAGGGTAACTGCATCGCCGAGCAGGGCTTTTGCTTCATTGGCAAGGCCTGCTTTCTTTTCAACAAATATTCTGTATACCATAGCCTTATCTCCCTGCCTTCAGCGCTCTTGCGCCTATATCTTTGCGGTAAAACGCGTTGCCGAAGGAAATGCGCTTGACAAGCTCATAAGCTCCCTCAACGGCGCCTTCAAGCGTGGGCGCTGTTTTTACGGCTCCGAGCACTCTGCCGCCTGATGTGACAAGCTTTCCGTCTTTAACGGCTGCTCCTGCAACATAAACATTATCCGCCGTTTCATCCGGTATGGTTATTTCATATCCTTTTTCATAAGATACCGGATATCCCTGTGAAGCCATAATCACACAGCAGGCGCTGTCATCTGAAAACTTAACCTCAGTATCGGCAAGGGTGCCGTTTGTGGTGGCTTGCATTATCTCAAACAAGTCGCTTTCAAGAAGCGGCAGAACAACCTGAGTTTCGGGGTCGCCGAACCGGCAGTTATATTCAATTACCTTAGGACCGTCGGGGGTAATCATAAGGCCGAAATAAAGGCAGCCCTTGAAGGTCCTTCCCTCGGCGTTCATCGCGTTGACGGTCGGTATAAAGATTTTTTCCATACACTCGCGGGCAATTTCGGGAGTGTAGTAGGGGTTGGGCGCAACCGTACCCATACCGCCGGTGTTAAGGCCGGTATCTCCGTCCCCGGCTCTTTTATGATCCATGGAAGAAATCATGGGCTTAACGGTTTTGCCGTCTGTAAATGAGAGCACGGAAACCTCAGGACCTGTCAGGAATTCCTCAATTACTATGTTTTCTCCGCTCTTGCCGAAGGCTTTGTCTTTCATCATTGATATAACGGCTTTTTTTGCGTCTTCGCGTGTTTCGGCAATTATAACGCCTTTTCCGAGAGCAAGGCCGTCTGCCTTGATAACAGTGGGAATCGGTGCGGTCTCAAGGTAAGAAAGAGCGGCGTCCATATCGGTGAATACTTCATATTCTGCTGTCGGAATGCCGTATTTTTTCATAAGGTTCTTTGAAAAGACCTTGCTGCCCTCGATTATTGCCGCTTTTGCCTGAGGACCGAAGCAGGGGATTCCTTCCGCGTTGAGAGCGTCAACGCACCCTAAAACAAGAGGGTCGTCGGGAGCTACTACCGCATAATCGATTTTTTCGGCTTTGGCAAACTCCTTAATCTTTTCAATTTCCGTTGCGCCGATAGGGACGCATGTCGCGTCTCTCGCGATTCCTCCGTTTCCGGGAAGAGCGAATATTTCGGTAATTTCTTTGTTCTCTTTAAGTTTTTTGATGATGGCGTGTTCTCTTCCGCCACCGCCAATTACCATTATTTTCATAGATACCTCTGTATATCAGTGATGGAAAAGTCTCATGCCTGTGAATGCCATTGCCATACCGTATTTGTCGCAGCAGTCAATAACTGCGTCATCGCGGATTGAGCCGCCGGGCTCTGCAATATATTTAACACCGCTTCTGTATGCTCTTTCAATGTTATCGCTGAAGGGGAAGAATGCGTCTGAACCGAGAGCAACATCGTTCTTTGTGGCAAGATACGCCTTGGCTTCCTCATCTGTAAGGGGCTCGGGCTGAGTGGTGAAATACTTCTGCCAGATTCCGTCCGCGCAGACGTCTTCCTCATTCTTGTTGATGTAGCCGTCTATTACATTGTCTCTGTCGGGGCGTCCGATATCGGGCTTGAAGGGAAGGTTCAGGACTTTCTCATGCTGGCGAAGGAACCAGGTGTCTGCTTTTGAACCTGCAAGACGGGTGCAGTGAATCCTGGACTGCTGACCGGCTCCTACGCCGATTGCCTGGCCGTCCACCGCGTAGCAGACAGAGTTGGACTGAGTATATTTGAGAGTGATGAGAGATATAATAAGGTCACGCACAGCGCTGTCGGGCAGGTTTTTATTGGCTGTGACAATGTTTGAAAGAAGGTCTTTGTCAA
Organism: Clostridiaceae bacterium; assembly: GCA_016282855.1. Taxonomy (GTDB): domain Bacteria; phylum Bacillota; class Clostridia; order Oscillospirales; family Acutalibacteraceae; genus CAG-177. Next base: position 45,615 of record JAEELT010000073.1, read on the forward strand.
TTCTGAAATTGTTTCTGCCCTGCTCAAATGTGATGCCGAATACCTGCTTGTGCTCTACGGGGTCCGGAACATAGTCGGGATCTATCTCAACAACATTGTAATTGCCTTTTCTCTTTGATTTGAGTATTTCAAGTGCTTCAGGCTCATAGCCGGGAGCTATTATGCCGTCGGAAACTTCTCTTTTAATCATTTTGGCTGTTGTAACATCGCAAACGTCCGAGAGGGCAACCCAATCGCCGAATGAGCACATACGGTCAGTGCCTCTTGCTCTTGCGTAAGCGCAGGCGAGAGGAGAATCGTCAAGGCCTTCGATATCATCAACGAAGCAGGCCTTCTTGAGGGTGTCCGAAAGGGGAATGCCGACTGCGGCAGATGTGGGGCTGACATGCTTGAATGATGTAACTGCCGGAAGTCCGAGAGCTTCCTTGAGCTCCTTGACAAGCTGCCAGGAGTTGAAAGCGTCAAGGAAGTTTATGTATCCGGGTCTGCCGGAGAGTATTTTGATGGGGAGGTCATCGCCGTTTGCCATAAAGATTTTTGAAGGCTTCTGATTGGGGTTGCAGCCGTATTTAAGTTCAAATTCTTTCATTTTATTATCTCCTTAATTGTATTTATTGACGAGTCTGTTTTCTGCCTTGCCTGTTTCTATATCAATGTAGCGAACATAGAGAGAAATCTTGTTGTCCTCATTGAGCGCGCCCCATAATTTATCGGTAAACTCATCGATATCATCGGGTATTTCCACTCTTTCGGGTTCTCCCTGGAAGGTGGGAATCGGATTGCCGTCACAGACATAGGTGTGAACAAAATGTCCGAGACCTGAAAGAGGAGCGTATGAGAAGGTGTATCTGTTGCAGGCGGAGCCGTCAGCGTCCGCGCTCTTGAGAATGCTCATTTCATAGGTGAAATCGCCGTCAAGGTTGAGAATCGCGCTGATTCTCGGGGTGTAATTCGGCTTGTCGGGCTCAAAATCTCTTGTTGCAAGAGCGCCGGAGAATGTGCCGCCGGCTTTGATGCCTTCATAAATGGTGTCGGTCTGGTCACCGTTGGTCACAATCAGCTTTTTGCAGAGCGAACGGACAGCGGCGTAAATAATCAGACTCGGGTCTTCAACCTTTGATGCGTCATAAGGTTCTGTGAATACTTCACCGTTTTTCTCGGTGAATATTCTGTTTCTGCTGTTTGAGCTTCTGCCCATAATGAAGTAGGCGGCTACGGCCTTCTTGCCGTCCTTTGATTTGCCGGCTACAATTCCTCTGCCTACATAGGAATTATCTTTGATGAGCTCGGCTATGTCGTTGATTTTGTAAATGTCCATTTTCCTTGCCTCCACACTATTATTTTGTTTATTGCCGATTATTTTGCTGCACACTTTTTCTATGGACTCGGGCAGTATTTGCCATTCCGCCTGTTCCATAACTCTTTTCTGAAGCGTTTCGGGAGTGTCGCCGTCCTGAATATATACGGCTTTCTGCATGATTATTTCGCCGCCGTCCGGTATTTCATTCACGAAGTGTACCGTGGCGCCCGTAACCTTCACTCCTTTTGCGAGCGCCGCTTCGTGGACTCTGAGCCCGTAAAAGCCTTCTCCGCAGAAGGATGGGATAAGCGAGGGGTGTACGTTTATGATTTTGCGATCGTAATGCCCGGTGAATTTTTCGCTGAGTATTACCATAAAACCTGCAAGCACGATTAAGTCGGTGCCGTTTGCGTCTATGGTTTCAATAAGCTTTTGCTCGAACTCATCAGCCGAGGCAAAATCTTTTTTCAGAATTACTTCCGTTCTAACGCCGGCGTTTGCGGCTCTTGTAAGAGCATAGGCATCGCTTTTGTTTGATATAACCAGCGAAACCTCTCCGCTTTTTATTATTCCGCTTTTCTGAGCTTCAAGTATCGCCTGAAGATTTGTGCCGCCGCCGGAAACAAGAACGGTGATTTTTGCTTTTTTATCTGCCATTTTTTATTCCTCTTTTTTCTTCTCTTTCATACAGAGCGTCATTGCGCAAAGAAGGATTGCGCCTATTGAGTTGCCGAGCACCACTGTCATAAGGAAAGCGAAAGCCCTCAGAGAAACTATGCCGGACGCCGCAAAGTAAAATATATCCGCAATGGAATGCTCAAAACCGCTCAGTATGAATACGGGAATACAAAACATAATGGCAACGGGTGTTTTATGATCTCTGAATATGCTTACGGCGAGATACATAAGCACACCGCAAAGGCATCCTCTGATAAGAGTCTGTAAAAACTCCTGCCCCAGCTTCGCGTTGCAGATTGTGAGGGCTGTTTCCTTGATGCCGGGCACGGCATAGGCAACCGCGTAGCCGAGAGCAACAGTGCCTATAGTGTTGCCGAGCAGGCCGAGCAGAAGCACGGAGAATTCTTCCTTACCGTGCTTTTCGGGAAGATAGCCTACCTTGCCGGTAAACAGCGAATAGCCCTTATAGCAGATACAGAGAAGCGCTACGGTGAAAAATGAGGCTCCCACATACTTATTGTCGCAGGCAAGAAAAACGGAGCCGCCTATTGAAATCAGTATGCCTGCGCTGATACCGTTTATAATTTTTTTCAGCATATCGTTATCTTTTCCTCTGATTTGATTATTTCGCCGATGATATATGCGTCTTCACCGTTTGCCTTGAGTATTTCAATGGCCTTGCCTGAGTCTTCGGGTGAAACGACAATGCTCATCCCGACTCCCATGTTGTAGGTGTTGAACATATCTCTTTCGCTTATGCCGCCCGTTTTTGCAAGCAGATCGAAAATCGGCAGAATTCTTACTGAGCTTTTGTCGATTTTTGCTCCGAGACCGTCAGGGATGCTTCTGGGAATGTTTTCATAAAAACCGCCGCCGGTTATGTGCGAAATACCTTTCACTCTTATCTGCTCAAGCAGCGCAAGCACCGGTTTCACATAAATCTTAGTGGGAGTGAGCAATGTTTCTCCGATGCTTTTTCCGCCGAGCTCGGGGCAGGGGGATTTAATATCGGAGTTTTCAACATCAAAGACCTTTCTTACAAGTGAGAAGCCGTTTGAGTGGACTCCGCTTGAGGGAAGGGCAATGATGATGTCGCCCGCATTCATTTCTTTATTATTTATAATTTTTTCCTTATCAACCACTCCGGTGCAGTAACCGGCGAGGTCGTATTCGTCCTCGGGGTAGAAGCCCGGCATTTCCGCGGTTTCACCGCCTATCAGAGCGGCTCCGCTCTGCACGCAGCCGTCACAAACGCCTTTGACTATGTCGGCAATTTTTTCGGGGAAGTTTTTGCCGCAGGCGATGTAATCGAGGAAAAACAGAGGCTTTGCTCCGCAGCAGATTATGTCATTTACGCACATTGCCACACAGTCTATTCCGACCGTGTCGTGCTTATCAAGAAGAAAAGCTATTTTGAGTTTGGTTCCGACACCGTCTGTGCCGCTTACGAGCACGGGCTTTGTTATTCCGGTAAGGTCAAGCTCAAACAGTCCTCCGAAGCCGCCTACATCGGAATATACTCCAGAAGTTACGGTCTTTGCGATATGCTGCTTCATGAGCTCAACCGCTTTGTAACCTGCGGTTATGTCAACTCCCGCGGCAGCGTAGCTGTCGGACCTTGAATTTGTGTTCATATATTATTCCTTTCCGCTCCAGCAGTATGTGCAAAGCTCGTCTTCATCTATGCCTATTGCTTCGATTATTCCGCTGAGAGTCTGAAAATCCAGTGAGTCAAAATTCAGTTTTTTACAGATTGTGCTGCGCAGGTTCTTTCCTCTTTCGGTGCTGCCGTCAGCATATTCGTCAAGATAATTGAAACCTTCCTCACCCTCAAGCTCCATTATGGTCTGCCTTGATATAAGTTCCATATCGCTGGTGGCGCGTGAGAAGTTGAGGTATTTGCAGCCGTACATAATCGGGGGACAGGCTGAGCGCATATGAACCGATTTTGCTCCGTTTGAGTAAAGGAAATCAACTGTTTCGCGCAGCTGAGTACCTCTGACTATTGAATCGTCAACAAACAGCAAATCTTTATCTTTTATAAGATCCACAACAGGCAGAAGCTTCATCTTTGCCACTCTGTTGCGTTCGCTCTGATTCTGGGGCATAAAGCTTCTCAGCCAGGTTTGCGTGTATTTGATAAACGGCCTGCCGAAGGGGGTTTCGCTGTTGCTGGCATAGCCGATTGCGTGAGCCGTACCGGAATCGGGAACTCCCGCCACATAATCAAGGTGACAGTCTATTCCTTTCTCTTTGTCGTTCCTTGACATTATTGCTCCGTTACGCATACGCATAACCTCAACATTGACGCCTTCATAAGTGGCGGTCGGATAGCCGTAGTAGGACCAGAGGAAAGCGCATACTCTCTTTTTCTTGCCGGGGGGCGAGAGCTGAGTGATGCCGTCCGCCGTGATTTCAACAATCTCTCCGGGGCCGAGTTCGCCGCAGAATGAGTAACCGACTTTTTGAAACACAAAGGATTCAAATGATACGCAGTAGCCGTCTTCTCTCTTTCCCGTAACTATGGGAAGACGACCGACCTTGTCGCGCGCGGCGATAATGCTGCCTCTTTCGGTAAGTATGAGTATGGACGCGGTGCCTTCTATATTATCCTGCGCGAATTTAATACCCTCGGTAAAGCTGTCTTTCTGGTTGATGAGAGCGGCAACCAGCTCTGAGCAGTTGGTGCGCCCGCTCGTCATGGCGTTGAAATTTGCTCCGTTCTCAATACACAGATTGATAAGGGCATCGCTGTTGTTTATCACGCCTATGGTGCTTATGGCATAAGTGCCGAGACGGGATTTTATAAGCAGAGGCTGAGGGTCTGTGTCACTGATGCAGCCGATTGAGGCAAAGCCTTTCATTTCTTCAAAGACTTTGTCAAACTTTGTGCGGAATGGCGTTTTGTCAATGCTGTGAATCTGCCTCTGAAGACCTCTTCTCGGGTCGTATGCGGCCATGCCGCCGCTTTTTGTGCCGAGATGTGAGTGATAGTCGGTTCCGAAGAAAACGTCACCTATGGCGTCATCTCTGTTTACCGCTCCGAAAAATCCTCCCATATATAATCAATCTCCTTAATTATCCGAAAACACGGTGCATCATCTCGTTGTATGCGCCTTCCACGCCGCCCATATCACGGCGGAACCTGTCTTTGTCAAGCTTTTCGTTGGTCTGAGCGTCCCAGAATCTGCAGGTGTCCGGCGAAATTTCGTCTGCGAGTACTATTGTGCCGTCAGCTGTTTTGCCGAACTCAAGCTTGAAGTCAACAAGTTTCACATTCAGTTTAAGGAAATAAGCTTTCAGAATTTCATTGATTTTGAATGCCATGGATTTGATCTGCTCAATTTCTTCCTTGGTTGCGAGCTTGAGAGCTATAGCGTGGTAGGAGTTCATAAGCGGATCATGCAGGTCATCGTTCTTGTAAGAGAATTCGATTGTGGGCTCGTCAAAAACAATGCCCTCCTCAACGCCGAATCTCTTGGCGAATGAGCCTGCTGAAATGTTGCGGATGATAACCTCAAGGGGAACAATGGATACTTTCTTTACTACTGTTTCCCTGTCGTTGAGCTCCTCAACATAGTGGGTGGGTATGCCTTCCTTTTCAAGAATCTGCATTAGGAAGTTGGACATGCGGTTGTTTACCACGCCCTTGCCTGCGATGGTGCCTCTTTTGGTGCCGTCAAAAGCGGTAGCATCGTCTTTGTAGGATACGATAACATAGTTATCATCCTCGGTTGCGAATACTTTTTTTGCCTTTCCTTCGTAGAGTTGTTTTGCCTTTTCCATATTTTTACCTCCTGTCGGGTTTATTGAAGATTTTATCAGCCGCCGAACTGTGCGGATATTTTTTCATCCTTTGCAAGTACCGCTTCGGCATCTGCCCTGCGCTTTGCGTCAAGCTTTGAAGCGAGGTCGCTGTCTTCCACGGCGATAATCTGAGCGCAAAGTAAAGCGGCGTTGACCCCTCCGTTGACTGCAACCGTTGCCACAGGTATGCCCGATGGCATCATTACAGTAGAGAGCAAAGCATCAACGCCGTCCAAAACCGATGATTTGCATGGTATTCCCACTACCGGGAGTGTTGTGTTTGCCGCTATCGCGCCTGCAAGGTGAGCAGCCATGCCTGCAGCGGCTATAATCGCACCGAAACCTTTTTCGCGTGCGCTCAGCGCGAATTCACGGGCTTGTTCCGGAGTCCTGTGCGCTGAGTAAACGTGCACCTCGTACGGTATCCCCAGTGAATCGAGTGTGTCCGTCGCTTTCTGTATGACGGGAAGGTCACTGTCGCTCCCCATCACAATTCCGACTTTTTTCATTGACATGCCTCCTTGAAAATGTAAAAGAGCGCATTTGCTCACATAAAAAGCAAAGCGCCCAGACGGTCGGCTGAATTATATACTGTTTCACTGTGGTGCTCCACAATTATCCGTCAGAAACAGCATACCTCTGAATTTTCAACTAACTACTATATGTAGTATATCATCAGTGCTTTTTTAAGTCAAGAACAACAATTTATATGATAATAAAAATCGCAATTTACACAATAAACCGCACATAAATATAAATATATTTGACAAATAGTACAGTGATGAATTTTCCGGGTTTTTTCTGAAGTGAAATTCCGGCAAATCCGAATTGCGAAAAAGGCTTTCCGCAGAGAACGGTATGTGTTGCGCAGTGCGGACCCGGAGATAACAACATCAAAATCCGCAGGTTTATTTTATAAGTTTTTACAACTTGACATATTCGCATAAATATCGTAATATATTTCAGTATGATTTTTTTATAAAATGACAAATTTATTTCTGAGGAGTGGTCACATGGGAAATTCAACCCGTAACCCAAACGCAAAAACTTATACACGCGGTGAGCTGACAGGTTACCTTATCGGTCTCGGCGGACAGAACATTATTTATAATATCATAAGCAGCGGTCTTATGTATTATTTCCAGAGTGTTATTTTCCTGCCGGCAATGGCTTACAGTATGATAGTTGCCATAGCCCGTGTGTGGGATGCCGTCAATGACCCGATGATGGGCACCATTGTTGACAAGACTCACACAAAATGGGGCAAGTGCAAACCTTACCTGCTCTTTGTTCCCGTAATTATCTGCATATGCACTATTCTGCCTTTTATCAACAGGCAGTATTCAACCGCTCTTCCCATGTGGGAAAAAATATTGGTAGTCGGCTGGGCCGGCCTCTCATATATCCTCTGGGGTATGAGCTACACCGCGGGTGACATTCCCATCTGGGGCGTCACTTCTCTTATGACAGAGGATGCCAAGGACCGCGCCAAGGCTCTCGCCCTCGCAAGAATAGTAGCCAATGTCGGCGTTATCGGCATGGCCGTTCAGTTCCTTGCTCCTTCATTCAAAGGAATGTTTATTGACAAGGGTCACAATGACGCGACTGCTCTGCAGTATTCTATGATCCTTCTCGCGGTTATTGTTACTTTGTTTGCCACAATTCTTTTCCAGGTTGCCGGCTTCGCCGTAAAAGAAAAGGTTAAGCAGCCTTCCGAAAAGAAACCTTCAATCAAGGAAAACTTCAGGACTATGTGGCAGTGCAAGCCCTTCCGTCAGCTCCTTGTTTCAGGTGTTCTCAGAAGCCCGATTCAGCTTCTTTCCACAGTTGCTCTTACCCTTGTTATGTATTTCTTCTTTGATAACGATCCCGGAAGAGCGCTTTCAACTGCGGACGGACTCAATATTCAGCTTATTTTAAAGGTCCTTATTATAGGTCTCGGTATTTTCGGCGGTATGATAGTCGCTTCTGCGTTTACTCCTTCTCTTGCAAGAAAATTCGAGAAGAAATCGCTTTATAATTTCTACTCAATCATAGGCGCTGTTCCTTTCGGCCTTATATTTGTGTTTTATCTTATTGCCGGCGCTAAAATCAGGGATGAATTCATCTGGGCGGTTATTATGGGTATCACCTTCTTTGCCGCTTCCTGGGCAATGGGCGGCCTTAATGTGCTTCAGTCCATTATGATTGCCGACTGCGTCGACTATGAGGAGTATCACAACAACAACCGTCCCGACGGTATATTCTTCTCAGGTCAGAGCTTTATCACCAAGCTCGGCGCGGGTATTTCAACAGTAATCTCCGGCGTTATATTCTCAATCGTTCACTGGAGCTCTGATGTTATCGCCAATACAAACGCTGCACTTGCGCAGGGCGGAGCTACTTTCGCGGTAGACTATGAGAAGTTTGCGGCCACGATGTTCTTCATCGTTGCTATTCCTCCGATGATAGGTCTTCTTCTCTCCGCAATCCCGACTTCAAAGTACGCGCTTCCCAACGCTGAGCATAAGAGAATTCTCGATGCTCTTGTAGCAAAGCGTCACAACGACGAAGTCGCGCAGGATTCTCAGGAAGAAACAGCAGAGTAATCCAAACAAATAATCAGCCGTACCCTTTTTACGGGGTACGGCTTTTTTTATCTTAAGGAGTTTTTAAGGAAAACTTAATGCCCTGCCCGATTGAATCTTAATGTGACGGCAAATATAATTTACCCGTGAGCGAAAGGCGGGAAACCTGCTGAAAAACTTAAAAAAGAGGTGTTGATTATGTCACTCGGAAGCAAGGCAATCAATCTTAAAAAAATGAAAGAAAACGGCCTGCCGGTACCTGAATTTGAAACCTTCTCATATGAAGAGCTTATTCCGGATACGGCGCAAATAAACGCTGCGATTGCGGAAAGTTACGGCAAAAGCGTAAAGATTCGCAGCGCTATGCTCAGACAGGCTGTAAAAAGAAGCATAAATGTAAGCAGGCTGATATCAATTCCCGGCGAATTATTCTCGGTCCGTTCCTCCTGCGGCCTTGAGGATTCTGCGGAAAACAGCTTTGCCGGTCAGTTTGATACTTATCTTAATGTTTCGCGAGGGGATATCTGCAGAAGAATTACGGACTGCGTCTGCTCCCTTTTCAATGAAAATGTAATCGCTTATATGAAAGAAAAGAATCTGGAGCTCTATCACCTTAAAATGAATGTAATAGTTCAGCGTATGGTGAATTCAGATATTTCAGGCATAGTTTTTACCGCAAATCCTCAGGGAATACTTAATGAAAGTGTGATAGTAGCGGGCAGGGGGCTCGGTGAAAATGTAGTGTCTGACAGAATTGACACTACTTCTTACTATTACTCTCTGACCGATGAGGTGTATTATTATGAAGGCAGAGAGAATCTGCTCAGCGACAGTATGGTAAAGCATATTATTTCAGCTTCGCGCAGTATTACAGATCTTTTCGGAAAATATATGGATATAGAATACGCGATTGAAGACGGCAGACTGTATATCCTGCAGGCAAGACCCATCACCACACTGCCGGACAAAGAGCCGGTAGTGTTTGACAACAGCAATATCGTTGAGAGCTATCCCGGCCTGAGCCTTCCCCTTACGGTCTCTTTTGTTGATATGGTTTACTACGGGGTTTTCGCAGACGCGGCAAGAAGGCTGCTCAAAAACAAAAAAGCGTTTGCGGGTGTACGGGATGTTCTGAGCAATACGGTCGGAAACGCAAACGGAAGGCTCTATTATAATATCAATAACTGGTATTCCATTATCAGCTGTCTTCCGATGGGTAAAAAAATAATATCAGTCTGGCAGGAGCTTATCGGTGTTAAAAATAAGGAGACAGGCAAAAACAGCATAAGAATCTCTCCGCTTGTCAAACTGTCTGTTTATTTCAACGCTGTATATGAGCTTATACGCGTGCCGAAAAATATGAAAAAGCTCGATGAAAAGTTCATTTCGATTAAGAAATATGTATATAAAAGGTTTGAAGAGGAGTTATCCGCCGCTGAAATAATTGAACTTTATGATAAAATCAGGAAAGAGCTTCTTTCCTGCTGGGGCGTAACCCTTCTCAATGATGCTTATGCTTTTATCTTTACGGGTCTTCTTAAAAGCAGACTTAAAAGGAAATATAAGAATTCCGATGAGATGGCTAACTCATATATTTCCGGCATATCCGATATAGAGAGTATGAAGCCGGTAAGGGAAATGATTAAAATCGCTCTGAGCAAGAGAAACATGACTTCCGATGAGTACAGAAAAAGCGCTTCTGATTATATTGATGTTTACGGTGACAGAGCACTGGAGGAACTTAAGCTTGAAACTGAAACATTCCGCACAAACCCCGAAATGTTTGACCGTAAAACAGATGAGTTTGCGCTTGACAGGGAGAATCTTTCACGCCTGCTTAATGAGAACCCCTCAAATGTCGGCACAGCGGACAAATCGGATTATATTACGGCTTTTCTGAGCAAAAGATGTATGCGCGGCATAAGCAACAGAGAGGTTCAGCGCCTAAACCGAAGCAGAATTTTCGGCATGGTAAGGGAAGCAAT
>JAEELT010000074.1 GCA_016282855.1 Clostridiaceae bacterium
AGAGGAAATGCGCAGGAGAACAGACCGGGGAACGCCTCAAGCATAAGCCAGACCATTCCGCCGCCGGCGGAAGAACCGGTAACGGCAATTCTTGTAGTGTCAACATTATCTTTGTGCTCGGCGATAAAAGTATCAATAAGAGCGCGCAGAGGCTCTATAAAGCCCTCATTCCAGTAAGTCTTCTGATCTTCCGGAGCTCTGGGCAGAAGGATGAAAGCGCCGCCTGCATCGTCAAATCTCGACTGGAACTCACAGCTTGACCAATAAGGCATAAGGCTGTCATCAAGCTGGCTGCCCTCATAATCGCCGTGACCGATACCGTGAAGGAAAATAACAATCGGATATTTGGTCTTGTCATTTTTTCCTACCGGCGAATAAAACTTTGAGTCAAGCGCATATCCGTTTTTCTTGGGGCCGGTGAAAGATTCAAACTGACCTCTGAGCGCCTCAATACCTTCAGAAACGGAAAGAGCTGTTTTCTTTCTGTATCCGTAAGCATAAGACGGAAGACCCATGCAGGAAATCAGAATGACCGCAACAGTCAGAAAAGCAATGATTTTTTTTGCAGTTTTCATATAATAACCCTCCACATATTTATATGAAATTGTTATTATTATAAATCATATTTTGAATTTTTACAACTATTTTTTAAAAAAGAATGCCGTGCGAAAAACGCACGGCATAATAAATGACAGTCAGTCAATCAGTCTTCTTTTTTTGAATCAAGGATTTTATAACAAACCGCCGCAAGAGCGCCGCCCACGAGAGGAGCAACAATGAACACCCAGACACAGGCAAGATTCTCTCCGCCTGCGAAAAGAGCGGGTCCGAAAGAACGGGCGGGGTTTACGGATGTGCCGGTGAAATGAATACCGAGCAGATGAACGAGAGTGAGCGAAAGGCCGATTACAAGACCGGCAACATTGCTGTTTTCAGCCTTGGATGTAACGCCGAGAATGGCAAGAACGAAAACAAATGTGAGGATAATCTCAATAACCAGTGATTTAGCTATGCTGCCCTCAAACAGAGCGTTCGCGCCGAAACCGCAGTCACTTCCGAGGAAGGGAATCATTGCCGCCGCACCCGCTATGCCGCCGAGGAACTGAGCAACAAGATAGCCGATGAAATCCGCGACTGACATTTTGCCGCTGATAAGCATTGCGATTGAAACAGCGGGGTTGATGTGGCAGCCGGAAACGTTGCCTATGGAATAGGCCATTGCAACAATTACAAGGCCGAATGCAACAGCAACAGCGAGATAGTTGGGGCCGTCACAGCCGATAGCCGCGGCAGTGCCGCAGGCAAAGAATACAAGAACGAATGTGCCTATGAATTCAGCCAGATATTTTTTTACGGATGACATATAAATTACTCCTTTTCATTTATTAATCAAAAAGATAAACTCTTGCTTCGTAAGGTTTGGTAAAGAAATCATTCCTGCCCGGGTCAATAACATCATAGTTCTGAAGCACAAGCCTGCCCTCACTGAGATTATATCCGACAGGGGTTTTGAACTTGACCGGATTCTCGCTGAAAGAAGTGATAACAAGCAGTCTCTTTCCTTCATATAATCTCTCATACACAAACAGATCCTTGCTGTTTTCATAAAGAAGATTATACTCGCCGTAAATTACGATTTCATTTTCCTTGCGGAATTTTGTAAGCTTACGGTAATAGTTGAGCAGGGAGTTTTCATCCTTTTCCGCGTCCTCAACGTTTACTTCCTTATAGTTTTCGTTAATCTTGAACCAGGGTTCATCTGCTGTGGTGAAGCCAGCGTTTCTGCCGGAATTCCACTGAACGGGGGTTCTTGCGTTTTCACGGCTCACCTGACTTGCAAGTTTGAGGAACCTCTTTTCTGAGAAGTGCAGGATGCCGGAGAACAAACGGAAATTATTGAAGGTCATAACATCTTTATACTCATAAAGATGATTCACGCTGATATTTGTCATGCCTATTTCCTGGCCCTGATAAATAAACGGTGTGCCGCACTGGAGGAAATACATTGTGGCGAGGGCTTTGCCGCTCTGCACTCTGTATTTAAGAGAGCCGTATCTGTCAATAATACGGGCGTGGTCGTGGTTTTCGATATAAAGGCAGTTCCAACCTCTGCCGTACATTGCCTTCTGCCACTTTGTCATGGTATTCTTGAGCTTTCTGAGGCTGAAAGGAACCTTAATCCAGTCCGTTACCATGCAGTCGGCGTTCATATGATCAAATGAAATGAGCATATCAAGCTTCTGATTCGGGCCTTCGCTGCAAAGCTCGACCGCATCCTTGAGACTCGTCATAGGGCCTTCGCCGACGGTCATGCAGTCATATTCGTTTGTTACGGCTCTGAACTCATCAAGATACTCGTCAAGATGCGGGCCGTGCTTATAATGCTCCACACCGGTCGCAACGGGAAGAGGAATGCCGTTGGGCAATCCTTCCGCCTTGGAGATGAATGTGATAACATCCTCTCTGAAGCCGTCAACGCCCATATCAAGCCAGAAACGCATTATGCTCTTTACCTCTTCACGGACTTTGGGGTTATCCATATTGAGGTCGGGCTGCTTCTTGGCGAAAACGTGAAGGTAATATTCATCAAGGTTCTTGTTGTATTCCCAGGCGCCGCCCTCAAAAACGGAAAGCCAGTTATTGGGCGGCTTGTTGCCCTTGCCCTTGCGCCAGAAATAATAATCGTGGTAGGGGTTGTCAACGCTCTTCGCACTCTCCTTGAACCATTCGTGCTCGTCGGAGGTGTGGTTTACAACGAGGTCCATAAAGACTCTCATATCTCTCTCGTGAGCACCGTCAAGCACTTTTTTGAAGTCGTCAAGAGTGCCGAATTCAGGGTTGATGTTTTTGTAGTCGGAGATGTCATATCCGTAATCCGCGTTGGGAGTGGGATAAATCGGTGAAAACCAGATAGCATCCACTCCGAGACTCTTTATATAATCGAGCTTTGAGTAAACGCCGGGTAAATCACCTATGCCGTCTCCGTTGCTGTCACAGAAGCTTCTGGTCCATATCTGATAGACCGACATTTCCTTGAACCATTTTTTGGTAATCTCTGCCATTGACATCTTCCTTTCTCTGATATATCAGGGCTGAGCTTAAGCATTGCCCTCTGTGTCCGTAATTACCGCAGCATCTTGCGCGGCTTCGCCGTCCTGAACGCCGTCTGCAGGCTCAGGTGCTGTCTCTGAGCCGGAAGCGGGAGACGGCGCCGGGTTATATGTGTCTGTTTCGGCCGGCTGCTCTGCCGGGTCATCATCCTGAGAACCCGAAGGGTTTAATTCTTTGCCGTCCTCGGCAAAGAAAACAAGCTCTTTATCACCGCTGACAGCAAGAAAATCATAGGAACCGTCGGGAAGAACGGTGAACTTATCGGTGCCGTAGAGAACATAGCCGTTTTCCGCTCCGGGGCAGGTGCCGGTAAACCTTGAAAGATCGTTATAGGTCAGCTGAAGAGCCTTTTCAACGGCACTTTTAGCGTCAACCATCGGAATCGGCAGCAGCTCGCTATTGCCCAGGTACGGAGAGTCTGTATCCGGCTGAGCGTATAAAGTACAGGATGAAATGAGAATCTCTTTGACCATATCGCCGGTAAAGCTGTTATTTACGCTCCAGACAAGTCCGCCTATTGCAGCTGCTACGGGTGCCGCCATTGAGGTGCCGCTCATATAAGCGTACTTTCCTTCTTCGTAATTGCAGGAATAAACACTGTTGCCGGGAGCGCAGATTTCAACCTCGGGACCGACATTGGAAAAATACGACTGACGGTAGTTGCGATGATAACGGTTTGATGCCGAGCCGACCAAAAGGATCCTGTTTATTATATCACTTTTGCGTACCGGATTCAAGCCGGTAAAAATATAGCCTTCAAGAACAGATGAGAACAGCCCGGAATTAACGGCGTCTATTCTTTTGGATTCAGAGTTGCCGTTTCCGGCGGACTCAACTACAAGAAAATCATACTTCCTGCAAAGGAGCGAAGCCATAGCGTAACTGAAAAGAAAGCCGTCAGACATTTTATCGCTGAGAGGAAGCTCAGACTCAGGGTCCTCCACTGAGCTTGATTTGCCCACCGATAGATTTATAACTCTGGCGCCGGCCTTGACCTCCTTGACAAATCCGAAAAGGATTGAAAGGGTCGTATTCCACTTCTGATCCTCTTCCGGAGACCAGTCAACAAAAGATATACGGGCGCCGGGCAATATGCCGGAAATGCCTTCTGCGTTATTCTGAACCGCCGCCATAATGCCGCAAACATGAGTGCCGTGATTTGTCGGCCGGTTGCGTTTGCCGAACTTTTTGCCGGGGAATGAAATCTGACCTTTGAGGTCGGGGTGTTCGGTATCAACGCCGCTGTCTATTACGCCGAGTGTGACAGGTGAAAGAAGATGAAGATAATCCCACGCCTGTCTTGCGTTGATTGCTTCAAGCCACCAGTTATCTCCCGCAGGATTGAGCTCGTCCCAGACAGTTCCGCCGGAAGGAGACTCAAAAGGATCATTGGGAGTGAGAGTCGGAGAGTTTTCCCTGACCGTTATGGGTGCAGCAAGAAGAATTTCGTCATTTGACTCAAGCCTTTTGCACTCGGCAATCAAATCCGATGCAGAGGAAAAAGTGTCGGAAACAACATATAAATCAACAGGAGTGCACCAGCCTACAGCTTTAAGGCCCTCTCTCGCAAATAAAGAGTACTTGCGGAAAAGCTTCACGGACGGGTCGAGAATAAGAATTATTTTATTTCTGACAATACCGCTATGTCCGTCAAAGGATATCACGTCGGAATCCGATATTTCCTGTGAATATGTTTCATTTATGGCATTATTGCTCACAGGGAGTCCGAAAATCATAGTGCTTGCTATATCTCCTATATTGCCCGCGCCGGGGAATACGAGCACCGATAAACCGAACAGAGCGGAAAGAATTGCCGAAACGATTTTAGATGCCATCTGCCTTTTCTCCTTCCGAAGAATTTTTGCAAAGCCTTGAAACGGGAATCTGAGTTACAACAACACCGGCAAACATAACGGCGCATCCGATAAGCACGCGCGATGTGAGGTGGTCCTTGAGAATAAGCCAGCCGAATATTGCTGCAAAAACAGATTCAAAGCACATAAGGAGCGAGGCGAGAGCAGGCTCCGTTGTTTTCTGACCGAAAATCTGAAAAGTAAATCCGAGCGTGCAGGAACCGAGCCCCGCATAAAGGATGGGGACTGCCATGGAAAGAACGGCGGAAAGATCAAACGGGCGCTCAAAAACAAGCATACAAACCAGTGAAACGATGCCCGCAAAAAGGAACTGAAGGCAAGAGAGCGTAACATTGTTGACCTTTGTGCAGAAATGGTCAACGGAGTGAATATGAGCCGCAAAACAAAATGCGCACGCAAGAGCGCAAAGCTCCCCTTTGCCTGCCGAAAAAACGCTGCCGCCGGTAATACAGATAAGATAAAGACCGGTTATACCGAGCAGCACACCGAACCAGAGATTGAGCCCGGCTTTCTTTTTCATAAACAACCCGAAAATGGGCACAAGAATCATATACAGCGCTGTGATAAAAGCAACCTTGCCGGCTTCCAGATTATATGTGAAAGCGTGCTGCTGCAATGTAGTACCCGAAAAAAGGGCAATGCCGCACACGAGCCCTCCGGAGAAAACGCTTTTTTTATCAAACATATCCGGGCTGTTTAAGTCCGGAGGCAGCAATCTGCTTTTTCTGTAAGAAACAATCACAGCGGGAATAAGCGAGATACCGCCGATAAGCAGCCTGATGCCGTTGAAAGTAAATGTTCCGACTGATGCGCCGGCCTTCTGGGCAACAAACGACATTCCCCAAATCAGTGCGGCGGATATACAATAAAGCGGCCCGACCGCCTTGTTTTTTGCCATATACTCACCATCCATAAAAGAAGCCCACAGAGTGAGTATTCTGTGGGCGCCTGTATTGTGTAATTATTCAGCTGATTCCTCAGCGGCGGGAGCCTCTTCAACAGCTTCTTCTGCGGCGGGAGCTTCTTCTGTGGCAGGAGCTTCTTCTGCGGCAGGAGCTTCTTCTGCGGCAGGAGCTTCTTCGGTTGCTTCTACAACTGCCTGAGCTGCTTCTTCAATAGCCTCATCGGCTGCGGCAACTTCTTCAGCTGCCTCGGCGACTGCCTCGGATACTTCTTCATCAGCTTCCTGAGCATCATCAGCCTCATCAGCGGGCTCATCATCATATTCTTCTTCGGGAAGAAGAGCACGGATTGAAAGGCTTACGCGCTTCTTATCATAATCAATAGCGGTAATCTTGCAAGTAACCTTTTCGCCGACTTTGAGAACCTCATCGGGCTTGTTTATGCGGCGGTTGGCTATCTGCGAAATATGGATAAGGCCGTCAATGCCGGGAATAACCCTGGCGAACGCGCCGAAAGTGGTGATACCGACTATCTCCGCTTCAACTATACTGCCTTCGGGATATGTCTTTTTGAGAATAGCCCAGGGATTATCCTCGTCTTTTCTGTAGCCGAGAGAAATCTTCTTGTTTTCACGGTCAAGAGCCTTGATATAAACTTCAACTTCCTGACCAACGGTAAATATCTCGGAAGGATGCTTGATTCTCTTCCATGACATTTCGGAAATGTGAACCATTCCGTCAACACCGCCGATGTCAACAAAAGCGCCGAAATTGGTAAGCGACTTCACAACGCCCGTGTAAACTTTGCCTTCCTCTGCGGCTGCCCAGAAAGCTTCGGAAGCGGCCTTTTTCTTTTCGCTGAGAACGGAGCGGACTGAACCGACTGCTCTCTTTCTGGCGGGATCAACATCAATAATGCGGAAGCTGACAGTCTTCTTGAGGAGGTCCTCAAGGCTGTCATCTCTGCGCTCGGTGGCGAGAGAAGCGGGGATAAATACGGTGGAGCCCTTAGCGGTTACAAGAACGCCGCCTTTGATAATAGAGGTAACGGTACCCTCAAGGATTTCACCGCTCTCTTTTGCTTCAACGATGTCGCCCCAGGATTTCTGAGCGTCTGCGCGCTTCTTTGAAAGAAGCATTGTGCCTTCGGCGTCATTGGTCTTCATAATGATGAGCTCAATCTCATCACCGATTTTAAGCTCTTCTGCGGGGTTTGCGTTGGGGTCTGCGGAATACTCCTCGATGGGGACAAAACCGGCCTGTTTTCTGCCGATATCGACCTGAATCTCGGTGGGAGTGATTCCCATTACGGTGCCGATGACCTTCTGATTGTTATTCATATTTGCAAGAGACTGCTCAAGTAAATTGGCAAAACTCTGGTCATTTGATGACAATGCTTCAGAAGGCACCTCCTCTACCTGGTTATTTGCGTTTTCAATGATGTCGGACATAGCTAAAAGTACCTCCTTAATAATTGAGCGCGGAGTGGATGCTCCGGCCGTAACGCCCACAAGGGCGTATGTGGAAAAATCTATATTTTTGAGCTCTTCGGCTCTTTCCACCAGAAAAGTGTCACAGTACCCTGCGCATACATTATGCAGCTTGACTGTGTTGGAACTGTGTCTGCCGCCTATCACGATAACGGCATCACATCTGCGGGCAAGCGATTCGGCTTCCGACTGCCTTTCGCGGGTTGCACCGCATATTGTATCAAATATTTTTGCGTTTGTACAGTAAAATTTTATTATTTTTAAACATTTTTTCCACTCGTTTTCGGAAAAAGTGGTCTGCGATACCGCTATTATTCCTTTATCGCATATATCCCTGTTTTCTTCAAAGATGTTTTTAAGCTCTTCGGAGTCTCTGAAAATATACGCTTCGCCGCTGCAAAAGCCTCTGATACCGATAACCTCCGGATGGTCGGGGTCTCCCGCTATAAGAACCGGGCAGTCGGAACCTGAATTATCGGAAACAATGCCGTGGATTTTTTTAACAAAGGGGCAGGTTGCATCGCACACTTCCGCGGCGTATTTCTCCGCCTGCGCATAAACAGAGGGGGAAACGCCGTGCGCCCTGATTATTAGCGTTTCGTCTTTTTTTGCCTGCTCGGGGGAATCGATAACTCCTATGCCCTTTTCTTCCAGGTCGCGTATCACATCGGTATTGTGGATGAGCGGACCGAGTGTTTTGGCCTTGATTCCTTTCTCTGCAAGAGAATAAGCTGTATTTACGGCGCGCTCAACGCCGAAGCAGAATCCGGCCTTTTCGGCTACAATCAGTCGCAATGGCCTTCCTCCCAGAGCTCGGTGATTTTGGACATAATCATTTCGGTGCAGGCAATCTGCTCTTCCCTTGTGGCGTTTTCGGAAAGCCCGAGCTCTTCGTAGGGAATAAGCTTACCGTATCTGACGGTATATTTAGAGCGCAGTTTCAGACCCTGATTATTGTAAACAGACACGGGAAGAATTCCGCATTTTCCCTGAGCTGCGAGGTTGGCTGCTCCCCTTTTTCCTTTGCCTATTTTGCCGTTTCTGGATCTTGTGCCTTCGGGGAATATTCCGAGTATGTGGCCGGTGCTTATAATCTCAGCGGCGTGTTTGAGCGCAAGAGAATCGGCTCCGCCCCTGTCAATCGGAAAACCGTTTACCCTGGTAAATGCCCAGGCAACAATGGGATTGTTCCACAGCTCTTTCTTTGCCATAAAATGAAGCTGCCTCTTTTTGATGCCCATGGCTATAATCATAGGGTCAATAAGATGAATATGGTTTGACGCGAGAATAAAGCCTCCGCTTTCGGGGATATTCTCCACTCCGACATATCTGATTCTGAATCTTATGAAATTGATAAGACGCCCGATGGGAGAAAGAATCCAGTAAAGTTTATGCTCTCTTACGGGTTTTGAAAAATCATATTTGCTCATCCGATTTTCTCCTCAATTATTTCAATGATTCTGTCCGCGGATTCTTCGAGGTTAAGCTCTCCGTTATCAAGAATAACGCTGTCCTGCGCGGGTTTGAGCGGAGCAACCTGCCTGTGTGAATCGTTGTAATCTCTCTGAATAAGCTCATCGAGCACATCTTTATATTCAACACTCTGACCTTTTGCTATAAGCTCATCATATCTTCTTTTTGCCCTTATTTCGGGTGAGGCTGTCAGAAATATTTTGACCGCGGCATCCGGAAGCACGACGGTGCCGATATCTCTGCCGTCCATAATGCACGAATTCTCTTTTGCTATATTTCTCTGCAGGTCAAAAAGGAAAGACCTGACGGCGGGAATAGCCGAAACATTCGACGCGGCCATGGAAGCCTCCGGAGTCCTGATAAAAGCCGAAACATTTTCACCGTTTAGATAAACCTGCTGACCCTCATCGGAAAACTTAAGCTCGACTTTAATATCTTTGAGGCAGCCGGAAACCGAAGCGGCATCATCGGTAGGAATACCGTTATTGAGGGCATAAAGCCCAACCGCTCTGTAAAGGGCGCCGGTATCAACATATATGTACCCGAGCTTAGCCGCGGCGGCCTTCGCCACGGAGCTCTTCCCTGCTCCGGCAGGGCCGTCAATCGCAACATTAACTATCATTTACTGTTACTCCTTTGCACATTGTAAGCCTGCAAGACGGCCGGTGGAAAAGGCAATCTGCAGATTGAATCCTCCGGTATAAGCATCCACATCTATTACTTCGCCCGCAAAATACAAACCTCTGACAAGCTTTGATTCGAGTGTGGATGGATTGATTTCCTTCACATTTACTCCGCCCCTGGTGATGACCGCCTCTTCAACGGGCCTCGTGCGGGTAACGGTTACCGAAAAGTCCTTAAGCAGAGAAACGAGCCCGACGCGCTGCTCTTTGGTAACCTGATTCACCTTGAGATTCATCGGTATTCCGCTCAGTGAAACAATAACCGGCACAAGAGATTTGGGCAGAAGGGAATTGAGAGAATTTATAAAATTTCTGTTCAGGTTTTCGGAAAAATCCCTGAGTATTCTGGCATCAAGCATTTCATGAGAGAGCGCCGGTTTAAGATCGACCGAAATCCTGTATCTGCCCTTCTCGGGGTTTTTCAGGTGCGCAGATGCCGAAAGGATTACCGGCCCGGAAACTCCGAAATGAGTAAAGAGCAATTCCCCGAAGTCTTCATAAATCGTTTTGCCGGATGCGGTATCAATTACTTTTATCGCTATATTTCTCAGTGACAGGCCGGAGAGGCGGGAGCAAAAGCCCTCGTGTATCTCAAGAGGCACAAGTGATGCCTGAGGACCGTAAAGGGTATGACCGGCCTGCCTAGCGAGCGCAAAGCCGTCACCGTCTGAGCCGGTAGCCGGATAAGAGAAACCGCCCGCTGCTACAATCACCCTGTCGGCAAAGAATTGCTCACCGTCATATGTAACAACGCCTCTGACAGCGCCGTTATCAATTATAAGCTCTTTGGCTCTCGCGTTTACAAAATTCGAATTGTCTGCAGCGTAGGACGAAAGAGAGTCAACAATATCCGCCGCTTTGTCGGAAACGGGAAAAACTCTGCGGCCTCTCTCTGTTTTGAGAGGCACTCCCCTGTTTTCAAAAAAATCCATAACATCGGCAGGCATAAACTTTGAAAACGCGCCGTACAGAAATCTGCCGTTCTGAGGCACATTGGAAATAAGCTCATCAATCTCCTGAGTGTTGTTTGTGAGATTGCACCTGCCCTTACCGGTAATCATAAGCTTTCTGCCGGGTTTGGCATTTCTTTCAAGCAGAATAACTTTTTTTCCGGCCTCTCCGGCTGTACCCGCAGCCATCATACCCGCCGCGCCGGCGCCGATTACGACAACATCGGCATTCACTGTTTTTCCTCCCCGGTGGTGCTGTAAACGCGGTACTCCTGCCAAAGATGCTCCAGATCCTCAAACCTGGAGTGGACCTCTTCCTTCTTTTCTCTGGAAGCGGCGGCAATAAGGGCATTTATAAGGCTGAGCGGCGCTACCAGCGAATCGACAAACGAAACCATATTACTTGGAGCGAGAAGAAGATGGGTGGCATATTTTGCTATGGGAGAAAGCTCACCGTCTGTAATAGATATTATTTTGGCGCCTCTGCTCTGAGCAAATTTGAGAGCGTTTATGGTGCGGTTAGAGTAACGCGGAAAAGAAATCGCAATGCAGAGATCGTCCGCAGTAATATGAAACATCTGCTCAAACATTTCACTTGAGGCGGAAGTGTTTACAAGCACAACATCATATATATATCCCATATAAAAAGCGGCAAAAGCTGCAAGGGATGAGGATGAGCGTACGCCGAGGATATATATCTTCTTGGCCTCGTTAATTGCCTGAACACTGCCGGCAAAAGCCTCGCGGGAAACAGTATCTCTCGTTTTCTTTATGGTTTCGGCATCCTGCATAAGAGCATTCTGCAGTATGTCATTATCGTTTATGTTAGAGGCAACATCCATTCTCTGCACGCTTGTAAGGCGGGATTTAACCGTTTCGCGCAGATTTCTCTGAAAATCGGGATAGCCGTCAAATCCTATACGGCAGGCAAATCTCACAACAGTACTTTCACTCACATTCACGGCTGTGCCGAGATCGGCGGCTGTCATAAAAGAGGCCTTCTCATAGTTTTCGGATATGTAGTCCGCTATTTTCTTTTGACCTTTGGAAAGAGAGGCGTAATAGAGCTCAATCTTATCCTGAATATTCTCGGCCATGATATATATCCCCCGATATTGTCTATAATTAACTTATATTATTATAAAACATATTCTTATGAAATGCAAGTGAAAAAAGACACGCATCCTTCATTTATACCAATCGGTTTTTCATATGTTAATAAATTGTGACACTTGTATTTTTTTATTGAAAGTGAGAAAAAATTGTGGTATTTTATGGAATAGACAAAACAAGGAGGAAAGAATATGAAAAAGATATTATCCCTTATGCTTGTTGCGGCAATCGCCCTTTGTGTTACCGCCTGCGGAGCTACGGCAGAAACCCCCAAGCCCAAGGCAGACAAAGCCTCACAGCCTTTTAAAGCCGGTGTGTGGGCAGTTGTGGTAAACGGCGAAGAAACATCAACATACGTTTTTACCGACAGTATGAAAGAATGTATCTACGGCAATGAATACACCGGAGTTCCCTTCGACTATGAAATTGACGGAAGCACCTACATCTTCCATATGGGCTCGGCCGATGATATTACAAAAGCAAAAGTAGAATTCACAGACGATGAGCACTGCACAATTTACTGGGACGGCTCAGGAGCCGAAAACGTTCTTGTTTACAAAGGCGTTCAGGAGGAAACGCAGCCCGTTTCCGATGAAACAGCCGAAGAGATTCCCCCGCTTATCATCAACAGCGAACCGGTTGTGGTTACAGCGGAGCAGGCCTTTGACAATGCCGGCGTAACCGCTTTCATTTGCGATGCAGCCGAAAAATATTCGTTCACTTCTTCAGACCCCGATGTTAAATGGTATATTTACCTTCTTGATGAACCTTTTGAGGACGGAGCAAGATACCTCACTCAGGCAAAAGCTCCCAAGCTCTCGAGTGACGGCACTCTCGACATAAATGCCGGCGAGTACGTTTACATCAGATGCAGCGATAACGCCCTTACATCCGAAAGCGGCACTCCTACAAACGCCACTCTCACAATCAATTACGCGTCCGCAGCATAAATAAAACATATCGGAAACGCATACCTGCAGGTATGCGTTTCTTTATTATATGAGAATTTTAATAAAAAAAAAAGACCTGCTCTCGCAAGTCTCTTTGGTGCCGGTGGCGGGGGTCGAACCCGCACCCTGTCGCCAGGACCGGATTTTGAGTCCGGCACGTCTGCCAATTCCATCACACCGGCTTATATTGCCTGCTTATTATAACCTAAGGCAAGCTGAAAATCAAGAATAATATTTATAAACACCGAGGACTGCGGCACGAGGCCGCAGTCCGTCATTTTTAAGCAGGATTATTCAGGATTACAGAATGTAAATATTTACAGGTCTGTTTCCCCATTCGTCACACATTGATTCCGAATTCATATAAAGGTCAATGGTGGTGTTTCCCATCTTAACAAATCCGCCCGTGTCAGCCGCAATGCAGTAACCGTAAACATACTTGCCGTCCGCGGATACAACATAGCACTCTGTGCCGTAGGGAATCTGCTTGGGGTCAACGGCAATATACCCGGGCTTGGGCACTATACCTGTTGAGGTGATGGGGTCATCGGTATAGGCAGTCGCCTTGCCGTTTATGCAATAGCGGTATTTTGCAGGCTCGCCGTTTGCTTTTACGGCAAAGTCCGCGGGAGCCTCAAGCTCCGAAATAGGCAGACCGTTGCTGTCATAGCCGGAAAGTGAGTCAATTGATTTTGTTCCTGACTTTGTGACCTGAGTAACCGGCTTTGAAAGCACTGTTTCTTTGCCTGTTTTTGTTTCTGCCAATTCGCCGTTGACATACTTATCAATATAAAACACTATTTTCCTGCCGCTTTCGCCCTTGGTGATAATCTCGGTACTGCCCGCGGGCATGGAAGGGTCTGCAATAACGGTTGTCTCGAAAGGAATCGTTTCAGCTTGCGTACGGATTTTGTAGCTGACCCTTCTGACAAAAATCTTTGTCTTGCCGGTCAGCGCGGTATCCTTTCGGGGGCTTACAACATCACACTTTCCGAGCTTTATTCCCGCTTTTTCAAGAGCTTCACCGACTGTGTCGGCTGTAACGGCAAACTTCTTTGTCTTGCCGTCTGCGCTGATTATGACTGTATTTGCTCTGTTAATGAATGACCCTATACTGTCATTTTTTTCGGAGTTAACTTCATCATAAGCCTGCTCGGCCGAAATAGAATCAACATCACTCAGGCTGTTGTCATAGCCGAGTATATAGGAAATAATACCGTTTTCATTGATTCTTATCAGACGGGCTCGTCTGATTATGATTGTGCCTCCGTCTTTTTCGGAAAACCTGTCGGCATCCAGCCTGTCATTTACGTCAAGGACATATCCTGCCTCTCGGACGATCTGTGCGGGGTCTCTGCTGTCAGTGCTGATGCTGCTTGACTTTAACCCGTCAATGATTTTCACATTGATATCGGCGGGCTGAGCGTAAACAACCAGGCCGGAAGACAAAGCAATAATCGCTGCAATAAACGCAGAAAGAATTCTGATGCCCGTCTTCGCTCTGACAAGGTCTCCCGATATTGTCTTTATCGGCATATAATTCTCCTTTTTGTTTTCACATAAAAGCACTGATAATGTGCCTGAATGCGTTCTTTCTGTCAGGACGCACGCATTATATTGAACAAACCGTCATTTGTCAAACTTTTTTATATTTGATTTTCTGTGAAAGTTGCACAAATATAATTGTAAATTTTGACCGAAAAGAAATAAATCGGGTGTAAAAATGATTTTTACACCCGATTTTTTTGTGAAAAGTCAATGAAATTGGAAAGTACAACAATCTGTAGTATTTTACAGATATATTATACCATATATAGTGTAATCAATAGAGTAAACAAAGCATATCGGAGTAACCGTCATACGCCGCGGCATCAATAAGCGACTCCTGTGAGATAACCGAGGTATCATAAATATCGACCCTCTGAAGCTGATAGAGCGGATACTCCACATAGTTGCTCATAACAAGGTCAAGAAGTTCTCTCATAAGTGCGCCTCTGTCGGAAAACCCGGTCGCTCTGTGGATTCTCATCGTAAGCGAGTCAATATCGGCGTCATTTATACCGGTGTAATTATATACTCCGCTGCTGTTATAATATTCATATTTATCGCAGGTAATGCCGTCGGGAACGCTGTCTATCCATATATCGGCCTTACCGCCCTTTACGGCGGAGTCAAATTCGCTGTCTTCACACGGCTTTACGGTCAGCTTAACATTGAACTGGGAAAGAGTATCCGCGAAGGCGGTCAGAAGCCTGTAATCAAGGCTGTCCTGTGTTCCGCGGCAGTAAGCGGTAAGCGAGGTGACAATCCCGCTCAGAAAAGCGCCCTTCAGAGTAGGCTGATAATAAGGCTGAGCATCGCCGGGATACTCATCAAACCTGACGCTCAGAGGTCTTGACGGCTTTGTGTAATAACCGCCGTACTCTTTATCAATCAAATCGTTTGACGGATAGAGGCCCATAAGTATCTTGCGGGCCTCAAGCGGAACTGCTGCCGAAATAAACAGAGATGTGTAACTGCCGGCATTGGTAAAGCAGCTTTTGCTGCCTTCAGTGCCGAGGCTTGAAATCAACGCGGGAGACGCTGTGCCGGAGATGATATTGACCTTTCCGTCCTTAAAAAGGCTGACGGCATCATCTTCAGACGGTATATCCTTAAACTCAGCTCTTGTAAATACTTCAGGGGCTTTCAGCGAGTATTTATTTGCGAGCAGGACCGCGGTGCGGTTTTCTTCGTCATAATCCGAGAGATAATACGGCCCGCAGCCCATGGCGAGCTTTGATATGGCCTTTATCTTTTCCGCTTCGCCCTTTACGTAGTCCGCTGAACAGAACGCTTTGGAAACAACGGTCGCATTCAGGGCAGAAACCGCATTTATATCGCGCGAATTGAACAAAACGGTACAGGTATAATCATCAACTCTTTTTATTCCTGAAATCTCTGCAACATCTATACCGTCGGAATAGTTTTTGGTAATGTATGACTTGATTTTCGATTCGCTGTTATCAAGGTTTTTAATAACGGAAGCGTAATTGGGGTCGTCATAATAGTATTCCTTGACACCCTCAATATCATTAAGATAGAAATCGCTGTAAACCCCGTCATAAGTAGCATCCGAAAGGAAATAATACCAGAAAATGACATCGTCGATTTTAACGGAATCGCCGTTTGAAAACCGAAGATCATCTCTGATTGTTACAGTATATTTGACTTTTTCATTTTCGACATATTCATATGAAATGCTGCCCAGATCATTTATGAGATTGTTGCCGGCGTCCATGCGCTGAATACGTGAGCAGACCTGACTGAGCACGGCAATATCACCTTCGCTCCCGGCATAAAACGGATTGAAATTTCCCGTGATATTATAAGCGCCCACTTTAATGACCGAACCGGCGTCCGTATTATTCCTGCCGAAACATCCGCAAAGAAGCAGAAGAGATAAAACAAGCGTAACGCTTACAGCTGGTTTAAAAAAACTTTTTATACGCAATGCTACACCTTCTAAAGGATAAAATGCATTTTCAAACAATCGGGAAGCCACCGGCCGGTGACCTCCCGAAATAACACTTATCAGTCTTTAAAGCCCTCAAAGCCTCTGAATATTGACTCATTATACTCGAAGTTTTCGCTCTTGTCGTGAAGAGGATACCAGACCTGAGCAAAGAAAGGATTGATTGACGCTTCATAGTCATAGTCCCAGTGGAACTTCTTGCCTTCGCAATCGGTCGGGAACTCTTCGGGGCACCAGTGACCGCCTCTGAGAACAAGGTTGGGGCTCATCATAAACTCATTGCCGCGGGCTGACTGCCATTTAACGGGGGTATAGAAATCTTTGTACTCCTCTTCTGTGGCAAGGCATTTGCCGCCTCTGAACTCAGCAGCCTTTTTGAGGTCATCAAGAGTAATCTCCTCAACAGGCTTGCTCTCATCATAACCGTGGTCAAGAAGAATGACATCGGCGGAAGTGGACTTCTTGGAAGGAATAACGATTTTATAATCAGACCACTTTTCGGGAATGGCTTTATATGCTTCCATTGTGCCGTAGTAAGCGGAGATTCTTTCGGGCACTTCGTTCTTAATCCACCACTGTGTGCCGTAAATCTCTTTATTGGCAAGTGATTTCATGAGAGTATTCTTGATAATGGGAGCAAAGGGCTTTGCGAAGAAAGCGAGTTTATAGAAGGACTCAACCTGGTCCATCATATTCTCAAAATACTTCTTAACGGGGATGTTGGCTCTGAAGTGGCAGTATTTCTCAAGCTCGTCGCCGTCATAGTACCACTGGCCATGGAAGTTACGGGTAATAAACCAGTTGGGCTGGAAGAGCTTTTTGGCGGAACCGATTTTGAGCGTGCCGAGAAGATACTCTTCAAACTCGAAGTTTGTGAGCCTGTATTCTTCGCCGGAGCCGATGTTGTAGAATCTTCTCCAGAATTCCTCGGGAATATCGTCGCCGCAGACATTTAACATAAGGCGAGCGGAATCCTCAACAGTAGCCCACTCAAGAACACCGTTAATGGGAACATGGAACATAATGGGGTCCATATTTTTGAGGATTTCGGGGTAAAGAATACCGGACTGACGAAGCGATACCCAATATTTGAGGCCGCTTTCGGCAAAGTAAGACTCAGCTATAACCTTGGAGCAGGCATAGTGGTCATAAATACTGATTTTGATGGGGTCGCCGCAGCGTGCCCAGTGGATGGGGGCATTTCTGTCGCCTGTTTCGGCAACTGTGCCGATATATACAACCTTGACTGCGTCGGGATTCGGCTGAGCTTTGACTGCCTCAACAATATTTCTTGCGGCTGTTGTGTTTGTAACAACGGTCTTTGTGGGATAGTAATCAGCAGCGGGAGAAACCATGCCGCCGATGTGCAGAACATAATCGGAGCCGTCAACGCCGGCTTTGATTGCATCATAATCCGTAAGGTCTCCCCAAACGATCCTGACGGATGCATCGTTGAGATACTCTGCGAAAAGCTCTCTGTTTTTCTTACTGTCACGAAGAAGTACAACAATGTTGAACTTATCCTTGTGCTTTATAAACTCAAGGAAGCTCTTGTGACCCATATTGCCCGAAGCGCCGGTAAGAAATACTGTTTTTTTCTGTGCCATTTTTTTCCCTCCGTTTTAGGGAACTTAAGTGTTCCCGTGATTTACTTGTTTATTTTAACATAACATATAAAGTAAATCAAACATTTTTTTGTAGAATGTTTAGAAAATAAACAAAAAACAGAGCGGAGAAATGCTCCGCTCTCACATTTATATCAAATTGAGGTACTCTTTTATGTTTTTTTCAGTTTCGATCATTGCGTCGATTTCCATTTTATTTGCGTCGGAAAAGGCGCCGCAATCCCTCACGCGTGAATAAATATTGATTATTACTCCGGAACGCTGCATGTGATACTTTGCGTTCACGGGGTACTGCTGAAGCTCTATTGTGGAAGCGAATGAGAGAAAATCGGCAAGTTTTTTTGCTTTGTCCGGCTGCTTTTCAAAGTTATTGCACAGCCATACATAAAGTTCAGGATGAAAATTCGCCATAACGCCGCTGTAGCCGGCGCATCCCGCCTTGAGTGATTCAAGGAAAGTTGCTCCGTTTGCGTTGAATATTTTAAGCCCCGACCCCTGAGACGCCCTGAGCTTTTCCCTTATGAGATTAATATCGCAGCACGTATCTTTTATAAAGCTCAGATTGCTCATATTTATGCAGGCCTCAAGAAGCGCCGGCATCATAACCTTTTTATAAGGATAAGGACATTCGTATATACCAAGAGGAACATCGGGGATTGCTCCGACCACCTTTTCATAATTTGAAAGAAAATATGAGTCGTCATCCTCCCGGGCGCAGAAACGGTTGGAGATAAACACATAAGCGTCAATGCCTTTGTCGATAAAAGCGTTTGCTTCGTAAATCTGCCTGTCAATATCATCCGCGGTGTGTCCCGATGCGACGAGAGAAATATCCGCGGGCATATTTTTCCTGATAAAATCAAGAAGTTCCAGTCTCTCCTCAAAAGAAAGGTAAAATATTTCGCTGGACTGGCATATCGCAAAAATGCCGTCAACGCCGGTCTTTTTGTAATAATCAAGGATTGACAGCACTCCGTCGTAATCTATTTTATTATCGGGTGTAAACGGTGTAAGCATTGTGGGATAAACACCGTTTTTTATATTACCGTTCATTTTCCATCATCCTTTACAAACAGTTCTCTTACATCTCCCGCAAGATAAAACGAGCCGCAAATAATAACAATATCATCATTCCCGGCGGCAGCGAGCGCCTTCTGAACCGCCGATACGGGGTTATCAATACACAAGCACTCCGGACAGTATCTCGAGGCGCATTTTTTAAGCTCGCCTGCGGGCAGAGCTCTTGAAACGCCTGCCTGAGTAGCGATAAACAACGAGCCGAGAGGCGCAATCAGGCGCAGATAAGTTTCATAATCCTTATCCGCCATCAGGGATGAAACAATAATCAGCTTTCTGCCGGAAAGATATGTCTGAATATAATTTTTCAGCGCTGCCGCGCAGTCTTCATTATGACCCCCGTCGAGTATAACACAGGGGCTCTGAGAAATCACTTCGGTCCTCGCGGGCATACGGGTTTCGCTAAAGGCACGCGCGATTACTCCGCTGTCTATGCCTGTTTCAAGCGCAGTCAGGGCTTCGAGTGCCATAAGAGAATTATAAACCATATGAATACCGGGCAGAGAGAGACGGTAAACAAAATCTCTGTATTTAACGGTGCTGCCTCTGAAATCGGAATCGGTTACTTCCGCTTTGCCCGCGTCGGGAAGAATCAGCGGCACGCTTTTTTCTCTGCAGGTTTTTTCTATTACGCTCAGAGCTTCAGAATTCTGGTAAGGGTAAGTGACAACTCTGCTGCCCGCTTTGATTATGCCGCATTTTTCAAAAGCAATCTGCTCAATGGTATCACCGAGAACATTCATATGGTCAAGTGATATGCTTGTTATTACGGAAACCGCAGGCGCGGGAATGATGTTTGTGGCGTCAAACCTCCCCCCGAGCCCCGTTTCAAGCACAACGTAATCGCAGTTTTTTGAAGCGTAATAAACAAATGCCGCCGCGGTGACGGCTTCAAACTCCGTGAGGATAATGCCGTGTTCTTCCGAGGCGGATTTCACTTTTTCCACGGCGCAGGCAAGGTCCCGGGGCTCTATCATCTTTCCGTCAAGCTGTATTCTCTCACGAAAGTCGATGACATAGGGCGAGGTATAAAGCCCAGTAACAAAGCCTCCGGCGGAAAGGGCGTGCGCAATCATAGAAGAAGTTGAGCCCTTTCCGTTTGTGCCCGCGACGTGTACATATTTACATTTGTTCTGAGGGTTGCCGAGAACGGAGCACAGCTCACCTATTCTCTCAAGACCAGGCCTTATACCGAATCTTTCAAGAGAATGGATATATTCAATCGCTTCTTTGCAGTTCATCGGCATATCTCCGTTTATTTTATCAGCCGAGCTTTGCAATGCTGTCTTTAAGCAGAGCAATCTTTTCGGCATATTTTGCGGCGGCTTCTCTCTGAGCGTTGACAACGGCTTCGGGAGCCTTGCTGACAAAGTTTTCGTTTGAAAGCTTGTTATTAACGAAATCAAGGTCCTTCTGAACCGCTTCAAGCTCTTTGCTCAGGCGTGCCTTTTCGGCTTCAAAATCTACAAGGTCGCCCATCGGAATATATATTTTAGCGTCTGAGGTGACAATGCTTACGCTGCCTTCAATGTCAAAAGCATCGCCGACTTCAAAGTCAGATGCGCCTGCAAGACGCTGCATGAAGATGCCGGCTTTTGCGAAAGTGTCCGCATACGAGGTGGCTATATAAACCTTCGCCTTCTTTGAGGGCGCAACATTCATCTCAGCGCGTCTGTTTCTAATGGCTCTGATGGCAGTCATAATTCTGTCCATCTCAGCCTCCTCTTCGGGGAATGAAAGAGAGGAATCATAAACAGGCCAGGCCGAAATCATAATTGACTCGCCGTCGTGAGGAAGAGTCTGCCAGATTTCTTCGGTAATAAAGGGCATAAAGGGATGAAGAAGCTTGAGGGTGTTGCTCATAACATAAACAAGCACTCTCTTGGCGTTGAGAGCTTCCTCGCCGCCGTTCTGAAGACGGATTTTGGCTATCTCAATATACCAGTCGCAGAAAATATCCCAGATAAAATCATAGAGCTTCTGAACCGCAATGCCGAGCTCAAATTTTTCAAGGTTATCGGTAACTTCCTTTACAAGATCATTGTAAATGCTTATTACCCATTTATCCTCAAGAGCAAGCTTTTCGGGAAGAGAAACGGGAATATCCTCATCGCCTATATTCATAAGGATGAATCTTGAGGCGTTCCAGAGCTTGTTGGCAAAGTTTCTGCTCGAGCCGACCTTTTCATCGGAGAATCTCATATCGTTTCCGGGGCTGTTGCCTGTGGCAAGAGTAAACCTGAGGGCGTCGGCGCCGTACTTGTCGATTATCTCAAGCGGGTCAATACCGTTGCCGAGTGACTTGGACATTTTTCTGCCGAGCGCATCCCTGACAATACCGTGAATAAATACGGTGCTGAAGGGCTCGCTGCCCATCTGCTCGCAGGAAGAGAATATCATTCTGGCTACCCAGAAGAAGATGATATCATATCCGGTTACAAGAGTATTGGTGGGGAAATAATGCTTGAGCTCCGGGGTTTCGTCGGGCCATCCCAGAGTTGAGAAAGGCCAGAGGGCAGATGAGAACCAGGTGTCGAGGGTGTCGGGATCCTGTGTGAGCTTGCCGCCGCACTTGGGGCAGCAATCGGGAGCTGACTTCGCTACGGTAATCTCACCGCAATCATCGCAGTAATAAGCGGGAATTCTGTGACCCCACCAGAGCTGACGGGATATGCACCAGTCCTTGATATTTTCCATCCAGTGGAAATAAGTCTTTTCGAATCTGTCGGGAACAAACTTTGTTTTGCCGCTTCTGACACATTCAATCGCCGGCTTCGCAAGCGGCTCCATCTTTACAAACCACTGCTTTGAAACACGCGGCTCAACCGTGGTGTGGCATCTGTAGCAGGTGCCGACATTGTGGTTATAGTCTTCGATTCTTACAAGAGCGCCCTCCGCCTCAAGGTCACGTACGATTGCTTTGCGCGCTTCGTATCTGTCCATACCGGCATAGGCAGGATAATCCTCTGTAATCTTCGCGTCATCCGTCATAACGTTTATAACCGGCAGATTGTGGCGGAGACCTACCTCAAAGTCGTTGGGGTCGTGAGCGGGTGTGATTTTAACAACACCGGTGCCGAAATCCATCTCAACATAATCGTCGGCAACAACGGGGATTTCTCTGTGAACTATGGGTAATATAACGGTCTTGCCGATTACATCCCTGTATCTTTCGTCATTGGGGTTTACCGCGACGGCAGTATCACCCAGGAGTGTCTCAGGTCTGGTGGTGGCAAGCTCAAGGTATCCGCTTGCGTCCTTGAACGGGTAACGAAGATGCCAGAAATGGCCCGCCTGATCCTCATATTCGACCTCCGCGTCTGAAATGGAGGTAAGGCAGTGGGGGCACCAGTTAATAATTCTTTCGCCGCGGTAAATCAGGCCCTTTTCATAAAGTCTGCAGAAAACCTCAAGAACGGCTTTGTTGCACCCTTCATCGAGAGTGAATCTTTCTCTGTCCCAGTCGCAGGAGGAGCCCATTTTCTTGAGCTGCTGGATAATCCTGCCGCCGTACTGCTCCTTCCATTTCCAGGCTCTCTCGAGAAACGCTTCTCTGCCGATATCCTCCTTGGTTATACCCTCGGCCTTCATCGCTTCAACTATCTTTGCTTCGGTCGCGATAGAAGCGTGGTCTGTGCCGGGAAGCCATAAGGTATCATAGCCCTGCATTCTTCTCCATCTGATGAGTATATCCTGCAGAGTGTTATCGAGAGCGTGGCCCATATGAAGCTGACCGGTGATATTCGGAGGAGGAATAACAATCGTATAAGTGGGTTTTCCTTCCTCTACTTTCGCGTGAAAATATTTGCCTTTCAGCCAGAAATCATAAATTCGGTCCTCAACATTTTTGGGGTCATACTGTTTGGCAAGCTCTTTTGCCATAAAATCAGTCCTTTCACATAAGGGTAGCTGTAACTTGTTTATTATATATCTTTAAGACAAAATGTCAACATTTTTCCTCTCAAATATGATTCCTATCAAGGAAGCAACGGCAGCGGCGGCGCAAACACAAAGCATAATGACAAACACCATGTTCCATCCTCTTGTCTGGGCAACTGAGCCGAGCGAATAAGATGTGACCGTGCTGCCTACATAACAGAAAGAGTTCACAAGCCCCGCAAGAAAGCCGCTACCGAGCTTTCTGCGCATATCAAGCGGAAAGATACTTGTGATAACATTGTTTATCATGGACATAAGGCAGGCGGTAAGAGTGAACAGAATCATAAGAAGAGCGAGATTTTTGATTTTAAGAGTGAAAAGTATGCCCGAACACACCGCAACGCCAATGACATAAAACGCCATATTCATAAGGGAAACCGAGCGTATCTTTTTGTGCACTGCGGCAACTATGGTAGCTCCGCAAAGCGAGACTATCGGCAGCAGCAGTGTAAGAAGGATTGAGAAGGACTGTGAAATATTGAAGCCCTCATAAAGCACGCTGGGCACCCAGGTGTTTATGCCGTCTTTCACAAATCCGTTTGCAACGCCGGCTAAACATACGGTCACAAGGCAGAGCACAAGAGGAAGGGTCACACGGCTCCTGCTTCCTGACTTTTCGACCGGCTGAATGATTTTTTTCGGAGCATCCCTGCCATATAAAACAAACCAGGCAAATGAAGCGGCAAACAACACGGCAGAAGCGGCGAAAAATGTTATTTTCCAGCTGAAAAATTTAACGAACAGCGCCGAAAGGCCGTATGCGCCGAGAGTACCCGCAGCAACGGGAGTGCTCATCACAACAATAGCCCGTGAAATCTTTTTATCGGAAATGTGCTCCGATATGGTTTTGATAAGCGTGCTCCAGAGAATTGACTGCACTGCTCCGTTTGCAAGCCATATATATTTCATCACCGATATGTCGCCGCAAAGGGGCATAGCAAGATTCAAAAGAGAAGATGTAAACAGCGAGAAGAAAACCATTACTCTGCTGTTATATTTTCTTGAGAGTATGCCGTTAACAAGCTGACCCGCTCCGTAAGCGAAAAAGAAGAAGGAGCTGACAAGACCGGCCTGCGATTTGGCTACTCCCATCTCGGCGACAATCGCGACTATGGAAGCCGAATAATTAAGCCGACCGACATATGCAGCAGCATATGCCAGCCAGCAGATGAATATCATCCGGTTTTCTTTCCTTGCGTCAGTCATCTTTGCCGAAAGCTATTTCGAATCTGCGCATAGCTTCAACGGTGTTTTCGTGTGTGGAGAAAGATGTCAGGCGGAAAAAGCCTTTTCCGCATTCGCCGAAACCTTCGCCCGGCGTGCCGACAACATTGGCTTTTTCGAGAAGAGCGTCAAAGAATTCCCACGAGCCCATATTATCGGGGCATCTGAACCAGATATAGGGAGAGTGCTTGCCGCCGCAGTACCAGATGCCGAGGCGGTCAAGTGTGTCGGTGATGGTTTTAGCATTCTGCTTGTAATAATCAATATTTTCTTTAATCTGCTCAATGCCTTCTGGGGTGAAGACGGCAGCGGCGCCCTTCTGCACGATATATGAAACGCCGTTGAACTTGGTGGTCTGCCTTCTGAGCCAGAATTTATTGAGCGAGCAGTCATCTCTCTTAAGAGCAAACGGCACAACAGTGTAGCCGCAGCGGGTGCCCGTGAAGCCGGCGGTCTTTGAGAATGAGCAGAATTCTATTGCGCAGGTCTTCGCGCCCTCAATCTCATAAATACTTCTGGGGAGTGAACTGTCGGAAACAAAGCACTCATAAGCGGCGTCAAAAAGAATAACGGAATTATTTCTGTTGGCGTATTCAACCCAGGCGGTCAGCTGCTCTTTGTTATAAACAGCGCCCGTGGGATTGTTGGGTGAGCAGATATAAATAAGGTCTGCTTTTATGCTTTCATCCGGCATTGGAAGAAAACCGTTTGCCTCATTTGCTTCTAGGTAAACAATCTCTCTGCCGTCCATGGTATTCGTATCAACATATACGGGATAAACGGGGTCCGGAACAAGCACGACATTGTCTTTTGAGAAAATGTCAAGGATGTTGCCCAGGTCGCTTTTGGCGCCGTCGGAAACAAATATTTCATCATTGTCAAGCTCTACTCCCTTTCCGGCATAATAATCCCTGAGGGAGTTCTTGATGAAATCATAACCCTGCTCGGGGCCGTAGCCCTTGAAGGTTTCGCTCTTTGCCATATCATCAACGCCGCTGTGAAGGGCCTCAATGACTTTCGGGCAGAGAGGTCTTGTGACATCGCCTATGCCGAGGCGTATGACATCGGCTTCGGGATGCGCCGCTTTGAACGCGGCAGCTCTTTTTGCCACCTCTGAAAAAAGATAACTCTCTTTGATATTGAGATAATTGCTGTTGATGTGTGCCATTTTATTCTACCTCTCCTTCAAATGCAAATGCCGCGGGGCCTCTCATAATAACACCGGAATCGGATTTGTACATAACTTCAAGAGTGCCGCCGGTAAGATTAACTTTTATAAATTCGTCGCTCGGGCATCTGCCTGTTCTGACAGCCGCCGAAACAAGAGCGCATGCACCCGTGCCGCAGGCGAGAGTTTCTCCGCTTCCCCTCTCCCACACTCTCATATTGAGCGTATGCCCGTCAACATACTCGGCAAATTCGGTATTTATCCTCTCGGGGAACATCGGGTGGTTTTCGTAAGAGGGCCCGATTTTTTCAAGATCAAGGTCTTTTATGCCGGTAGTAAATATAACGCAGTGAGGGTTGCCCATGGAAACGCAGGTGATTTTATGAGTAACACCGTTTACGGTAAGAGGCTCCTCAATAACCTCCTCCTTATCGGATATAACGGGAATATCGCTTGCTCTGAATACAGCCTTGCCCATATCAACCGTCACGCTTTCAACCTTGCCGCCGGACACCTGAAGCTTGAGCACTTTTACGCCGCTGAGGGTTTCAAGGGTGAATTCGGTTTTGTCGGTAAGGCCTTTTTCGTAAACGTACTTTCCGATGCAGCGCGTGGCGTTGCCGCACATTTTGCCTTCGCTTCCGTCGGCGTTGAACATGCGCATTCTGAAGTCGCAGGTTTCGCTCGGCATAATCAGAACTATGCCGTCGCCGCCGATACCGAAGTGCCTGTCGGAAAGCCTTATTGAAAGCTCACCGGGGTTGTCAATTTTTTCTTCAAAGCAGTTGAAATAGATATAATCGTTGCCGATTCCGTGCATTTTTGTGAATTTCAAAGCTCTGCCTCCCCCAAAATATCTTTGTGACGTATTATACAATAGCAGTTATAAAATTGTCAATGAATAATATTTATAAATTATATTTCCGCATACGCATATTTTTATACGCATATTTTTGTTGACTGAAGCACACGAAAAAGATATAATCAATCCGGTGATAATATGACAAGAATTATAAGCATACTGCTCTCAATACTCTTTGTGGCAGGCAGTTTGGGGCATAATCTTACATACTTTTTAAAGCCGACAATAGAAATAGACAACAAAAAGCCTGACGGTGAATTCAATCACGGCGCCTGCGGGTTTTTATACGGTATGGCGCAGGAAAACGTGCCGAGCAAAGAGGTGGTGAAATCGCTCTGCATTTCATCATCATCGCAAAAAGTTATCGGCGGGCTTCAGCACCCTATCGGGGATGTTGACAATGTCTATATGAACCTTACCGGCTCGGATTACATAACGGTCTATCTTCAGGATTCATATTCAACCTGGTATTACTGTCACGATGAGATAAACAGAATGCGCGCGGCGGGAGAATATGACTGCGAGGCGTTTGTCAGGGATGACTACCTGCCCAAAGTGAAAGAAAAAGTCACCCTCCTCTCTCAGAAATCATACTCGGATAATCTGGTTTACTGCCTGTATAACGAATGTGATAACACAGTGTGGTTCGGCTCGGAACACCCGGACGGATATCTTATGTTTGACGACGCTGCGAAACAGAGGTTTTATGATGCCTGGAAAAAGACATACGCTCTCGTAAGGAGCATAGACCCGGACGCTCTTATCGGCGGGCCCGGCTACTGTGATTACGACATATATGAAATAACGGATTTTCTCGCTTACTGCAAAGAAAACAGCTGCCTGCCCGATGTGATGATTTATCACGAGCTCAGCCCGTCATCATCAATGTGGTGGACAGATCACGTGAAAGAATACAGGCAGAGGGAAAAAGAAATGGGGATAAACCCCATTCCCATAAATATAACGGAATACGGCACCATGGAAGAGTGCGGCATGCCCTGCGATATGATTCACTACATTACCGCGGCTGAAAGTTCGGAAACCTACGGTAATATAGCATACTGGAGACTTGCCGATAACCTTTGCGACACCTGCGCATACGCAAATATTCCGAATTCACAGTGGTGGCTGTACAAATGGTACTCGGATATGTCCGGCAGCAGACTGAAAGCGGAAATTCTTGACATTATGCACTCGGATGTGGCAAACACGGTGAAATATACCAGGGATTCCTACCATCTCTCCAAGCTTGATGCCATAGCAAGCTACAGCGAAAAAGACAGAAGGACAGACATAATCTGCCCCGGCTCGGTTTATGATTATCAGATTGCTATCAAAAGCGTACGGGAAACAATAGGCAAAAAGATAAAGGTCAGAATTGAGGCCGTTACATACGAGGGCCTCAGCGGCGAAGTGCTTGCGCCCTCAGTGATAAATGAATACGAAATCAAGGCACCGGGAAAGCTGATAATCGATATGAGCGGCACTGATAAATACGCGGTATATCATATCACAATAAAAGAACCCGACGGAAAAATCAGCAAGCTCTCCCCGCTTCCCGAAAGATATGAATTTGAAGGCGGAAATCTTTTGGGCACAGCCTACACCTATGACAGCGCGTACGCTGCAACAGGTGATATCAGAGGTATGTGCGGAGGATTTGAGAACACCGGCGACGGTGTGTCTCTTGACTTTAATGTGCCGGAAAGCGGAGATTATGAAATATCGCTTGTTTACGGCAAATGCAATGACGGTCCCTCCCCTTCGGACAGGATTGATGCGAAGGCTTTAATGACAATTGATTCCGAAGAGACAACAGTTTCTCTCAGGAATACAATCAAGAGCGAATACACCGACAAATACACCTTCAAAAAGCATCTTGATGCGGGCAGTCACAGCATAAAAATGATGCACAAAGACGGCACTTTCACGCTCGATTCAATGCTGATAAGGAAAGATATCAGCCGTGAAATATACTGCGAATACAGCAAAAAATACAGCGAGCATCTCATTATCGCTCCTTATGACGGATATTATACGGGCGATAACGGCAAAACAGCAAGATACCTTAAATACGGTCTGAACTACGCAAAGCTCGATACGGATAAAGAATTAACGGTTTCATATACTGCAAAGCCGGACCTCGCGGTAATAACTCCCGATGATTGCACACTTGCCGCGGGAGCCGAAGCACGCAATACCGGCGGCAGAAACTGCATTACCGGCATCAGCAGCGAATCGGGCAGCGCGCAATTCACCGTAAACGCGCCCGAAAGCGGCAAATACGCGCTCACGCTGACCTACTCCAACAACTCGGAGGATGGAGTACACGCCTATAATGTGGATATAACGGAAGAGTATGTCACAATAAACACGGGCAATGAAATATATGAGCTTTGGTGTACCAATACATACAGCGAACAGACATTCAGAACAGCAACGGCATATATATACCTTCAGAGCGGTGAAAACACAATCACACTCTCAAATGACGGCCACAATAAATTCAGCGGCAAAACGGCGTACTCTCCGGATATTGCCGCAATCACGGTAAACCCCGAAGCAATCAGAGCGGAATAATACAAAACAGGACTGCGAATGTATAATTCGCAGTCCTGAATCTTTATTGTCTTTTCGGTTTTCGCCTTTTGTGCGACAGGCTCAGATTGCATTAACTCAGAGGCAGCGAGGGAGGTCGGAAGCAGAAAAGGATGAAAACAACGCAATTTGCGAGCGAAGACAGTATCGGGATACGGCAAGCGAGCAAAGGCGTTGAGAAAAGACAACAATCAATTATTCCTTATTCAAATATAATCCAAGAAATAAAAGGAGTACGAATTAAAAACCCGTACTTCATAATTACTCTTTGTTTGTTTGTTTTTCGCCTTTTATGCGACAAGCTCAGATTGCATTAACTCAAAGGCAGCGCGGGAGGTCGGAAGCAGAAAAGGATGAAAACAACGCAATTTGCGAGCGAAGACAGTATCGGGATACGGCGAGCGAGCAAAGGCGTTGAGAAAAGACAACAATCAATTATTCCTTATTCAAGTATAATCCAAGAAATAAAAGGAGTACGA
>JAEELT010000075.1 GCA_016282855.1 Clostridiaceae bacterium
CAGCCGGTATGCGGTATTCCTCTTCAGATTGACACCTCGGATACAGTTGCGATGGAAAACGCTTTGCGTATATATAACGGCAAAGCAATGATAAATTCCGTTGACGGCAAAAAAGATACAATGGAGCGTGTGTTCCCTCTTGTGAAAAAATACGGCGGATTCACAGTTGCTCTTACGCTCGATGAAAAAGGTATACCCGACACCGCCGAAGAGAGGACGGCAATAGCACAAAGAATTATCGAAACCGCGTCTCAATACGGTATTGATAAGAATAATCTGATTTTTGACCCTCTTTGTATGACGATAAGCACCGATGACAATGCCGCACGTATTACACTCGAGAGTGTCAGAATGATAAAAGAAAAAACCGGATGCTGTACTATGCTCGGTATATCAAACATTTCATTCGGTCTTCCCAACAGGGACGCTGTCAACTCCGCTTTCTTCCTTCTTGCCATGCACAGCGGGCTGAGCGCGGCAATTCTCAACCCCAAGTCAGAAGCAATGATGAATGCTTATGCGTCCTTCCTTGCTCTGAGCGGATATGATAAAAGCTGCCTTGGATATATAGAAAGAATGTCCGGCTCTGAAGCTCAGCGTAAGGAGCTTGAGTCAGCAGAGATTTCATCCAAAGATATAGTTACCGCCATTATTGACGGCAGAGAGGAATTCGCCCGTTCGCTTTCTGAAAAATATATTGCTGAAATCGGCTCAATGAATCTCGTTAATGATTATATAATCCCCGCGCTTGATGTAATCGGAAAGAGGTTTGAAAAGAAAGAGGCTTATCTGCCTCAGCTTCTTATGAGCGCCGAGGCTGCAAAAGCCTGCTTTGATGTTGTAAAGGAGCACACAGACCTTTCGGGCGGCAAAAACAAATACACCGTTGTTATTGCAACAGTAAGCGGAGATATTCACGATATCGGCAAGAATATTGTTTCCCTGCTGCTTGAAAACTATGGCTACAATGTTTTGGATTTAGGCAAAAATGTGCCCAAAGAGCTTGTGCTTGAAGCTGTTAAGAAGAATAACGCCAGGCTTCTCGGCCTGAGCGCTCTGATGACAACCACCGTGCCCGCTATGACAGAAACGGTTGAGTATATCAGGCGCGAAATGCCGGAGCTTAAAATAATGGTGGGCGGCGCCGTGCTTACGGCTGAGCTTGCCGAAATGATGAACGCCGATATTTATTGCCCCGACGCAATGGCATCGGTCAGATATGCGGAAAGTTTGCTTGATTTATGATTGAATTTAAAACACTTGAATTGAAAGATCTGCCGCTTATAAGAGAATACTTTGCCCGGGGTAAATCCCGCAACTGCGATTACACCGTCGGCGGTTTGTTTATGTGGAGAGATTCTTATGAACGCAGGTATGCCATAGTAAACGATACTCTTATTCTGTCAACCGTTTTCAATGATACTGTTTATTTTTATTTCCCGGTAGGCGAAAACCTCTGCGATGCCTTCCGTGAAATAAGGGAGTATTGCCGATTCAATAACATCCCGTTGAATTTCTGCA
The DNA here is from genome assembly GCA_016282855.1 of Clostridiaceae bacterium. GTDB lineage: Bacteria > Bacillota > Clostridia > Oscillospirales > Acutalibacteraceae > CAG-177. The sequence goes on from JAEELT010000075.1 coordinate 1,522, forward strand.
CACTCGATGACAGTCAGTTTTCTCTTTTGAAAGAGCATGTCAGTTCTTTCACGGCGTACGCGGAGAGAAAATGGTATGACTATATATATGACGCGAAGGATTTGCGTGACCTTGCAGGAAAGAAGAATGCTGCCAGGAGAAACCATATTCATAAATTCACGCGTCTTTATCCCGGCTGGAGTTATGATCGGCTGGAGCAGAAGGATATTCCGGAGCTTATAGAGTTTCTTGACAGATTCGTTTTCAACACCGAAAAAGAGGGCGCGGGAGCTTATGACGAGCTTGACGCCTGTAAAGAAGTTCTCGAAAACTATGAGCTTTACGGGATGACAGGAGGAGTGCTCAGGGCAGACGGAAAGACCGTCGGCTTTACCGCGGGTGAAATTATCGGAGACACCCTTTTTGTCCATATCGAAAAAGCCGATGTCAGCTTTGACGGCGCTTACCAGATGCTTTCAAGCCGCTATCTTCTTCAGATGGTTGATGATAGTGTGAGGTATGTAAACAGGGAGGATGATTCCGGCGACCCGGGTCTGCGAAAATCTAAGCTGTCCTTCCACCCGACGATGCTTCTCAAAAAAACAAACGTTTTAATAGGAGAATAAAATGATTTTCAAGGCACTTACTTTCAATATTCAGCACGGAGTTGACCAGAATTCTCCGTCCCGCGAAATAAACCTGCGTCAGATTGCCGATATAATCAGGGAGACACACGCGGATATAGTAAACCTTAATGAGGTTTACGGCGCGGGTTCTTTCCCGTGCAAAGAAGATGAAATGACAGTAAATTATCTTGCTTCTCTTGCCGGTTATAACTATTCATTTTTTGCCCCCGCGATAAGGGTAAACGGCAAACCTTACGGCAACGGTTTCCTTTCAAAGTATCCTATCCGATATGCTGAAGTTATCCCCATTCCGGACCCGATACGCAGAGATGAGGATGTTCATTATGAAAGCAGAAACATCTTGAAAATTATTCTAAAAGCAGGTGATAAACCGATAACAGTCTTCGGCAGCCATTTCGGTGTTGCTTCATCCGAAGAAAGAAATGCCGCGGAGCTTCTTGACGCGCTTGTCGGCGAAGAGACGAACGAATGTATCTGCCTTGGCGACTGGAATGTGACGCCCGATAACGAGATAATAAGACCTCTTCTGAACAGAATGAAAAACACTTCTCCCGATAACGAGCCGACTTTTCCGTCCTATGCCCCCGAAATAAAAATTGACTATATACTTGTTTCCGAAAATATCGGAGTAATAAGCGGTTTTCCCCTGAAGATAATAGCTTCCGACCATTTTCCCTATATGGCGGAGCTTGATATATAACTGATTCAAATACATATCTGGAGTGTGATGTTATGGATAACTCAAACGTTTGCAAATATCCGATAATCCTTGTTCACGGAATGTTCGGCTGGGGCGATGACGAAGGCCTGAATGACCGCATACCATACTGGGGAGCAAACACCTGTAATATCAAAGAGCATTATACCGAGCTCGGCTATGAAATTCACGCCGCCTCGGTCGGCCCCGCTTCTTCTGCCTGGGACAGAGCGTGTGAGCTCTATGCGCGCCTTATGGGCGGCCCTGTTGATTACGGTGAGGCACACTCTCAACGATATAATCACAAGAGGTTCGGCAGATACTATCCGGAGCCGCTTGTGGAAAAATGGGACGGTGAACATAAAATTCACCTTGTGGGTCACAGCTTCGGCGGCAACACAATCCGTCTGCTTTGCCATCTGCTCACTTACGGTGACAACCGTGAAAAAGATATGACTCCTCCCGGCGAAATGTCCGAGCTTTTTGAAGGCGGTCACGAGGATATGATTGCAAGCATAGTCTGTATTTGCTCACCCCATAACGGTAGCACGGCTTTCCTTGCCGCCGAAAAATTCAAAATCCTGCCTATGATGAAATTTGTGATTTACAATTATATGGGCATAATGGGGCGCTCGCCCGCTGAAGGCACCATCTTCGATTTCCACCTTGAGCAGTACGGCCTGAGCGACACTCCGGGCGAAAAAGACGCTTATCCAATGCGCAGAGCCAAAAAGAGATTCAAGGAAAACCGTGATAATGTTGAGTACGACCTCACGCCGGAGGGCGCAAAGGCGCTTAATGATTTCATAGAGATATCGCCGGATATTTATTTCATTTCATACTCATATAACTCTGTTTCCTGCAATTTCAACGGCACGGTTCATCTTCCCTGGTATTTTGATTTTCCGTTCCTCGGATTCACGTCGGAACTTTTGCTTCTTTATAACAGGCTGTTCAGGCCCGGCAAAAACTATCCTTTTGAGGATTACTGCAATGACGGCCTTGTTGACCTTACATCCGCTATGAATCCCAAAGACGAGCCGCACGAGTTTTATAAGTCCGGAGAGCTTGTCAAAGGAAAATGGAATGTAATGAAGCCGCGCAGGGGAGACCACGGCACACCTATAGGCCTTCTCTCTCCCGTTGAGGATACATTTGCACTTTATGATGAGATATTGACATTCCTCTATGAAATAGAACAAAAAGTCTGATATCCCCGGAGGTAACTGCAATGATTAAATTCGGCACCGGCGGCTGGAGAGCCGTGATAGGCAAAGATTTTATCTGCGATAATATAAGACTTGTCGCCGGCGGAGTTCTTAAACTGATTAAAGACGAAGGTAAGGATGACAAACCGGTGATAATCGGCTTTGATAGAAGATTCCTTTCATGGAGTGCAGCTAAATGGGTCGCGGAAGTTCTTGCGGCAGGTGGCGTGAAGGTTTATTTTCTTAACCGTTCCGCGCCGACTCCGCTGATTATGCATACTGTTCTCAAGCGCGGTCTTCATTACGGAATTGAAATTACCGCGAGCCACAATCCGTCTGAGTATAACGGGATTAAGCTTGTTGTTGAGCAGGGCAGAGACGCGCCGGTTGAAATTACCGAAAAGATTGAAAAGATTATTGAAACTCTTGATGAGCCTGCTTATATCGACTTTGACGAAGCGGTAGAGAGCGGGATTATAGAGTATATCAAAAATCCTTTTAACGATTATATCGATGATATAATATCTCAGATTGATATGTCCGCTCTCAGAGAGCGCGGACTGAGAGTACTGTTTGACGTAATGCACGGGTCGGGAAGCTATCCTCTTGTAGTTATTTATCACACTGCCCGATGCACAATAGACTCAATCAATCTCGACAAGGACGCGTTTTTCGGTAATCAGATGCCCGCGCCCACAAATGAAAGCCTCGCTCTTCTTAAATACAGGGTCAAGCTTGAAAAATACGACCTCGGTATTGCGCTTGACGGTGACGGAGACCGCCTCGGAATAGTTGACTGCGACGGCACCTATATTGACGCAAATTCCATCCTTTGTATGCTTTACTATTATCTGCTTAAGTATAAAGGTTGGAAGGGCCCTGTTGTCAGAAATATTTCCACAACCCATATGCTTGATAAAATAGCGGAGCGCTTCGGTGAAAAGTGTTATGAGGTTCCGGTAGGATTCAAATATGTTTCTGCCAAAATCGATGAAGTCGATGCAGTGCTCGGCGGAGAATCGTCCGGAGGTCTGACAGTCAGAGGACACATTCACGGTAAAGACTCAATATACGCCGCTTCACTTTTTTCCGAGATGATAAGCGTTACCGGCAAAAATCCCGGTGAAATACGCAGAGAACTCGAAAATGAATTCGGCAAATTCGTTATGTCGGAGGATAATATCAGATTTCCCGAGGAGAACAAGGCAGAAGTTAATGAAACTGTTATGATAAAAAAAGAGCTTCCCGTTTTTAACTCCGAGGTTGAAAGGGTTAGCTATGAAGACGGCTGTAAAGTATATTTCAAGAACGGAGACTTTGTCAGTTGCCGCTTTTCAGGCACAGAGCCGCTCCTGAGAATTTTTGCCGAGAGCAGCTCAAAAGAAACCGCCGATGAATACATTTCAGCTTTCAGATTATTCCTCAATCTTTAAAACAGGAGGAAATGTATATAATGAAAAAAATCAACAGTGTAATTCTTTCGTGTCTCTTGATACTTATTGCTCTTTGCTCCTGCGGAGCCTCTAAAAACAGCGATTATGCTGCTACGGAAATGCTCGGTGAAAAAAGCTACGGATATTATTCCGAAGAAGCAGCATATGATTCTTATGAGGGCTATGACGGTGAAAACGGGGTTCAGCCGGCCAATCCTTCACCCTCGGGCAAGTCCGATTATCAGGCTATAGAAGATGCTTCAGCCCGCAAACTTATTAAAGATGCTTCCCTCGATATACATACCGAGGCTTATGATGAATTCAACACAAAACTACGCGAAAAGATCAAGGAATGCGGGGGCTATATCGAAAACTCATCCGAGAGCGGCAGCAGCTACAATTATTCTTCATACCGTTCCGGGAGCATTACGGCAAGAATACCTTCCGATAAGCTTGATTCATTTCTCGGTGACGTTTCCTCCCTTGCTGTCATTACTTCTCAATCTGTTTCGGTCAGAGATATTACCGGGGATTATATTGATACAGAGAGCAGAATAAAAGCTCTTGAAACAGAAAGAGATGCTCTGCTCGGCATTCTTTCAAAAGCCGATAATGTTGCTGACCTTATAACCGTGCAGGAAAGGCTGACAAAGGTCAACGCCGATATACAAAGTTCAAAAGCCAGGCTCAAGACCTATGACGAGCTTATTTCATACTCGAAAGTCGAGATGGACATAACTGAGGTAAGCCGCGCTACCGGCACCGATAATCTCTCCTTCGGCAGGCAGATTATCACAAGGCTTTCCGATAATCTTTATAATATCGGTCAGGGTGTTAAAAACTTTTCAATCTGGTTTATAAGCTCAATTCCTTATTTCCTGATTATAGCTGCTGTTATCATTGTAACTGTGATTATTATCAAAAAGATTGTCAAACGAGGAAAGAAGCGCAGAAACGCTCTGAAAAACAAAGCAGATACATCTCAGAATAAAACCGAGGATTAACACGCAGTTCATACTAAATCTAAAAAATACAAAGTCCGGATGCGATTATGCATCCGGACTTAATTTATTTGTATTATTCGCACGCGGTGTGAGCACACAGTTTAATCAGACTGTTGATTTCAGCGGGATAATCCGGCAGATTATACGGAACACCCGAAACATCTTCGCCGAATATTTTTTCGTACATTACGCAGCCCGCGGCAAACTGACCGATTTCATTTGCGTATTGACCGTCAAGTGTCAGACGGCTGCCGATAGCAGTCTGCCTAATTATCTGAAAAGCTTTGCCTATTGGGATTATTCCGTCCAGCTCCTCGTCAAGCGCCGTTTCACTGCAGCACTGAGCAGTCATTTCATACATATTATCACTGTTTTTCCCGTAAAGCTCTCTGAATTCAGGCAGGGGACAGCCTTTGTCAAATGCCCAGGGCTGAACAATCATTATTTTTGTTTCGGGATGAACAAGCCTGCAGTAAGCGGCAACCTCGCCGAAATAGGGCTTGTAGCTGTCTTTTGATCCGCTTAAAACACCGTTTTGCTGTATGGTTATAAAGTCCCAGTCTTCCTCCTCAACAGCTTCATGGAGTGCAATGCCGTCAGGGCGCATCATCTCGGTTATACCCGGCAGAAAAGTTTCATAGTAATATACTTCATTTTCATCTATATAGTTTCTGTAGTGATCTTCGACGGATGCGTTCTCCGTACACAGATTTGACAGCAGCAGTCTTTTGCTGCCCGCTTTCGCGAGAAAGGGTAAAAAAGTGTGTGCGTCAGACGACATCCTGTTACCGATTGAAAGCACTTTCAACTGTTTTCACCTCTTCGCATGCTGATAATTGATTCTTTACCGCCAGAGTTCTGAAACTCCATAACAATGAAATAAACCGAAACTGTAAGCAGATAGGGAACCGGCACAAATATACCGGGGTTAACAAGTGACATCATTTCAAGACCTGCAAAGGAAATGAACATTATGATGCTGAAAAAAGATATGTTTCTGATAAAGGTTCTGATTCTCAGAATGTTGAGGAAAGTGAAAGCCGCAATACCTACACACCCGCAGGAGGCGGCGACCTGAATGACAGAGTTGTGATACCAGCACAGAGCGTGCTTGGCGCTCGGGTGAACATCGCGGTTGCCCATATAAGCGATTCCTCTGCCTATGAACGGGCTTGCCTTGAAATCGGCAATTCCTCTTTTGTAAAGCTCTATTCTTACGGAGTTTTCAGCGGGGTTCATCATACGGTCAATTGTGTATCTTATCAGTTCCTCGAAATATTTCCCGAGAACGGTTACCAGGGCAAGGCAGATTATAACGGTGATTATTTCCTTCTTTCTGTGTCTGCGGTCAAGAATTATCATAGTAATGCAGCAGATTCCGAGTTCAACAGCGCCGAAAAGCAGGCCTCCTCTTGAGCCTGCAAGCAGGATTTCAAGATAAAGGAATATCCCCAGCAGATAAGCGGCAAAATGCTTTCTTGAATAATAAAATGCAAAGGGCATAGTAAGCATTAGTATCGTGGAGCCGTTGTTTCTCCACTGAAACGGAATTACAGTGAGTTTTTCTGAAAGCTCATTTCTTCTTGAGATATACTCATATAACAGCAGCAGCGTAACAATTGCTGCAGCGCAGAGCATCATTTTGCAGAATTTATCTTCGAAGTCATAATCCCTTTTTTTCTCAAATGAAGCGGTGATATAGCAGCAGATAATCACCATACCAAAGCCGAGCATACACATATAAAACAGAGAAGTCGGCGAAAAATAGGTCAGGGGATTTATTATGCCGATTCCTCCTATGGTTACCGCGACAGCAGCGGCAAACATACCCGGAAATGTTGACGGGCGTCTGAGCTTTGGAGGGTAAATGAAAAAATGAGAAAAAAAGCAAACGGCAATAGGCAGCGCAAACGGCCACAATTTGAGAAACTCGGGCGTGCTGTATTTAAGCTTTATTGCAAATGACGAAATTATTACAATTCCCTGAAGTATGGGAAACAGGTCTTCGGTCAACACCATTACAAATGAAAGGAAGAGAGACAACACAACAACGCCAAGTACGCCTTTGTTGATAATTACAAACAGCGCGGCAATCAGGGTGAGAAACAGAAGATAATAATCTGAAAAAATAAATCTGCGCGCTATGCAGGCAACCGATGAGATTTTATTTTTCATATAAACCACGCCTCCTTTCATAAAATTCATTACTATATAGATTATACATTTTATGCGGAATATTTCAACAAATATTACGATATTGTAAACTTTGGGAAAAAGACTTGATTTTTCACAATCCGGTGCTAAAATACAGTTAGCACTCGAGAGATGAGAGTGCTAAAAGCTGCAATTTATTTTTTGGAGGTCTTATATATGACAATTAAACCCTTGGCTGACAGAGTCGTAGTAAAGAGCGTAGAGATTGAAGAGACCACTGCCAGCGGAATTATCCTCGCAGCTTCCGCCCAGGAAAAGCCTCAGATTGCTGAGGTCGTTGCTGTAGGCCCCGGCGGAATAGTTGACGGCAAAGAGGTTGAAATGTACGTTAAAGTTGGTGACAGAGTTATAACCGGCAAATACAGCGGCACAGAGGTTAAACTCGACAAGGAAGAGTATACTATCGTTCGTCAGAGCGATATACTCGCAATAGTTGAATAATATCTGGAGGTAATATATTATGGCAAAACAGATTATTTACGGTGAAGAAGCCCGCAAGGCTCTTCAGAAGGGTGTTGACAAACTTGCCGATACCGTTAAAATCACACTCGGCCCCAAAGGCAGAAACGTGGTTCTTGATAAGAAATACGGCGCTCCTCTCATCACAAATGACGGTGTTACCATCGCCAAGGAAATAGAGCTTGATGATCCTTTTGAGAATATGGGTGCTCAGCTTGTCAAAGAAGTATCAACAAAAACCAACGATGTTGCCGGTGACGGCACCACTACTGCCACTCTTCTTGCTCAGGCTCTTATCAGAGAGGGCATGAAGAATGTAACATCAGGCGCAAATCCGATGATAGTCAAAAAGGGTATGGCAAGGGCTGTTGAGGCGGTTGTTGATTGCCTTAAGAATAATTCCAAGCCCGTTGAAGGCTCCAAGGATATTGCCAGAATAGGCACCATCTCATCAGGCGACGAAGAAGTCGGCAAGTTTATTGCGGAAGCAATGGAAAAGGTTACCTCAAACGGCGTTATTACTGTTGAGGAGTCCAAGATAGCAACAACAGAAGCCGAAGTCGTTGAAGGCATGCAGTTTGACCGCGGTTACATTTCACCTTATATGGTTACCGATACCGAAAAGATGGAAGCGGTTATTGATGACGCTCTTATACTTATCACCGATAAAAAGATTTCCAATGTTCAGGATATTCTTCCTCTTCTTGAGCAGATTATGCACGCGGGCGGCAAGCTTGTGATTGTTGCTGAGGATGTTGAGGGCGAAGCTCTTTCGACCATCCTTGTAAACAAGCTTCGCGGCGTTTTCACCTGCGTTTGTGTCAAAGCTCCCGGCTTCGGTGACAGAAGAAAAGAAATGCTTCAGGATATCGCTGTGCTTACCGGCGGCGAAGTTATTACTTCAGACCTCGGCCTTGAACTCAAAGACACTCAGATTGCTCAGCTCGGCAGAGCACGTCAGGTCAAGATTTCCAAGGAAAACACCATTATCGTTGACGGCGCTGGCGCCGCTGATGATATTCAGGCCAGAATCACCCAGATTAAGTCTCAGATGGAAGTTAGCACCTCTGAATTTGACAGAGAAAAGCTTCAGGAGAGACTTGCCAAGCTTGTCGGCGGCGTAGCCGTTATCAAGGTCGGCGCTGCAACCGAAACAGAAATGAAAGAGAAGAAGCTTCGCATTGAGGACGCTCTTTCGGCAACAAAGGCAGCCGTGGAAGAAGGCTGCGTTGCAGGCGGCGGCGTTGCGCTGCTTAACACAATACCGGCCGTTAACGCTCTGCTTGAATCAACCGAGGATGCCGATGAGGCAACCGGTGTAAAGATTGTTCTCAAGGCTCTTGAAGAGCCCGTGCGTCAGATTGCCGCTAACGCAGGTCTTGAAGGCAGCGTTATAGTAAACGAAATTATTTCCTCAGGCAAAGACGGTTACGGCTACAACTTCGCCAATGATTCATACACCGATATGGCTGAAGCGGGCATACTCGATCCTACCAAGGTTACCCGCTCCGCGCTTCAGAACGCAGCTTCCGTGGCAGCTATGGTTCTCACTACAGAGAGCCTTGTTACCGACAAACCCGATCCTGCCGCAGATGCCGCAAACGCAGCGGCAATGGCAGCAGCAGCTCAGGGCGGCGGAATGTATTGATTCCCTGATAAATCACAGGTTAATTTAAGGACTGCAGGTTTATTACCTGCAGTCCTTCTTTTAATAAAACTGTGTGTAGCCTGTTTCAAAGCCGGTTATTTCGTTTTTGTCATTGAGCTCTGTTATCAGTGAATAATCGTCGTTAACTTCCATTACTGTAAAGTTCCGAAATTCTTCAGAATCGGCGAAGCTGTCTGAAAACCAAGTCAATTTCTGAGCAGTCTTTAAGTATTTCATCGGGATGTCTGCAATCGAAAAAAATCGCTTTCACTTCATCCGAGCCGGTAATTTCTCCGGGGGCTTTGTTGACACATGAGGATAATGCAAAGAACGACAGAATGATAAACACTAAAGGAGGGCTTTATTCATATCTGGCTCTTTCTCCTCCGATATATTTCGGCCTTGTTCTTGCACCGTTCACTGTAGCTTCGCCGATTTTATTGTTTTCTAGACGCAGCGGAACGGCAACGTGCTTGAGATGCATACCGATGAGTGTTCCTCCGATGTCGAGTCCGGCGTCCGCTTTTATGAATTCAACCGTAACAGGGTCGGAAAGTCTGTGATAAACAGTGGTTGCAAAAGAGCCTCCGGCATGCGGATGAGGAACAGCGCAGACTTCATCAAAGCCTCTTTTAACGGCTTCATCTCTTTCGAGTACGATTGCTCTGTTGAGGTGTTCACAGCACTGGGCGGCTATCTGAATTCCTTTTTCTTTGAAAACAGATATTAAACCTTCATAGATGCTTTCGGCGACATCTGTGCTGCCTCCGGTTCCGATTCTCACTCCGGAAACTTCACTTGTGGAGCATCCTATTATTACAAGATTGCCGCTTCTGAGCCCCGCTTTTTCAACGAGCTCAAGCGCTGTATTTTTAGCCTGTTCATATATTTTATCCATAATCAGTCCTCCTTGAGTTTTTCTGTAAGTTTAGCTTTAATCAGCGCAGTAACAATCAGAACTGCTGCAAAAGCGGAAACTCCGCTTTGAAGATAGTTGAAAGGTATGTTTGTCAGTGCCGCCGCTGAGTAACCGAGCACGGTGTATTCATAAAAGAAATACAGAAGCGGAGAGACGGCTACTGACGACACAGAGGATAAGACCAGAGATATATGCTTATTTATTCTCAGCTTTCTGAAAACGATAAAAGCCGTGAACGCAATCAGCGCTTTGATTACAGCTGTAGCCGGAGCGTAGAATGCGTAGCCGAGCAGGATATCCGACAGAGCCGAACCCAGCGCGCTTGCTGCTGCGCCGTAAGCAGGGCCGAGAATAATACCGGCCGTTATGCAGAAAGCATCTGAAATATTAAGATAACCATTTCCTCCGGGCACCGGAATATGCACCGCGACACACGAAACGCATATAACAGCCGCAAACAGAGAGGAGAGTATTAACTTATTCAGCTTTTTATAATTCATTGTTATTCTCCTGTTGATTTTTTTGCTTTGATAGATTATAATCCAAATTGGCACTGTTTCAATGTCCATTTTGCGTTAAAAATACAATGCCAGATTGCGGTGATATTTTTTGATTACTTATCTTATGGATAAAAGCCTTAAAACACCTCTGTATCTTCAGCTATACACATTTCTGAGAGATGATATTGTTGCAGGAGTTATTGATGGAGGCGAGAGGCTGCCCTCAAAGCGTGCTTTTGCAGAACATCTGGGAGTGAGTAAAATTACCGTAGAAACAGCATATTCCATGCTGATTTCGGAGGGATATGTGTATTCGCTCAGCAAAAAAGGATATTATGCCGAAAAAAATCTTATTCTTCATCCTGCAGTTATAAAAGCATCTGCCGCTGCAGAAGCCGAAAGCGCTCAGACCTTCTTAATGGATTTAAGCTCAAATACGGTTCCGCCGGGCCAGTTTCCCTTTATGGTCTGGGCTAAGATAATGAGAAATATCTGCCTTGATTACAGAGAGGAACTGCTTTTGCCGGTGCCGTATAACGGAGCTCTCTGCCTTCGCGAGGCTATTTGCGGGTATCTCAGCGGTCAGAGGGGTATATCCGCTTCGCCTTCTCAGATAGTAATCGGCTCAGGTTCGGAGTATCTTTACGGTATAATTGTCAGGCTTCTCGGCGAGGATAAACTCTACGCGGTTGAAAACCCGTCATACGGCAGAATAAAATCATCATATACTCAGAATCGAGCCTCGTGTGTTTCAATTCAGCTTGACAGTGAAGGCGTGGATATACATTCTCTTGAAAAGGTTAATCCAGATGTTCTTCATATTTCGCCCTCTCATAATTTTCCTACGGGCATTGTTACATCGCTCAGGCGCAGGCGCGATATTCTTTCTGCGCTTTACGCGGATGAAGGGCGATATATAATCGAAGATGATTATGACAGCGAACTGAGATTCTCCGGAAAGCCTATACCGACACTTTACTCCTCTGACGCCTCGGGCAGAGTTATTTATATGAACACTTTTTCAAAAACCATTGCTCCGTCTGTGAGGATAAGCTATCTGGTTCTGCCCGAAAAGCTTGCTGAAAGATACCGTGAAATTGCATCCGAATCCGGCTGCCCGGTGCCTTCTTTTGAGCAATACGCCCTTGCCGGGTTTATTTCAGACGGATATTTTGAAAGGCATTTAAGGAGGAACAAGAAGTATTACAAAGCCCTGCGCGATAAACTGATTGCGATTTACAATGCGGATGAAATATCCGGCCGTTCTTCAATAACCGAGTCCGATGCCGGTCTGCATTTCTTTATCAATCTTAAAACGGAAAAAAGCGATGCTTACATAAAAAACGCGCTTTTTGACAGAAGAATAAACTGTTCGTTTTATTCAGATTATACTTATGAGCCCGCAGAGAGTTGCCCGCATAAGCTCCTTGTGAACTATTCGGGTCTTTCTCCGGAAAGCTTTTCCGTATTTTTGACGGAGCTTGATAAGATAATTTGACATATATAATAATTGAAAATAGTCTTTTGCAATGATATAATAAAAAAGTATGATACTATCAGTGGGAGAGTGGTTAAAATGAGCAGATTTTTAAGAACTATTGTTTCTCTGGCGGTCGCTTTGGCTGTTATCATTTCCTGCACAACAGCATCGTTTTCTTATGAAAATGAGGAAACCTGCCCGTATATCTATGTTCACGGCTTCATGGCCAAAGATATTATTGCGGATAAAAACAATCCGGACAGTGAAACGGTCTGGCCGCCCGCATCAGATAAAATACTCGATACTGTCAAAGAATGCCTTCCTGCTCTGCTGAGATTTCTGGTTGACAGAAATTACGAAAAACTCGGCGAAGCCATAATTGACCCGGTGAATGAGCTCTTAAGCGGCGCAAATCTCGATAATTCGGGTGACGCTTCAAACGGCAGCGGGGTGTATTTCGAGTATCCTCCCGCAGAGTTTATTACGCCGTCTTCACATCTCAATTTCAGATATGACTGGCGGCTTGACCCGATAGAGCTTGCCGCACAGCTGAATGACTTTATCGACTATGTGCTGAATGCTTCAGGCTCCTCCCGGGTCGTCATTGAGTGCCACAGCTTCGGCGGAGTTGTAACCGAGGCCTACACTCAGATTTACGGCGGAGAAAAGATAAAAAGCGTTTGCTATAACACATCCGCGGTTTTCGGTGAGAGCTACACAGGCCTTATGATGAGCGGAAACATTGTGATAGATGCCGACTCCGTAACCGAATACCTGAAATGTATGCTTAGCGAAAATGAAAGAGCAGAGCTCATCGGCGCCTTGCTTGATCTGCTCAATGACGCCGGTGTGACTGACGACATTGCAGACCTGCTTAACGGAATAGTTGAAAATCTCGGTGAAGAACTTATCAGAGAGATTCTGCTGCCTATGTTTGCCGGATGGCTCAGTATATGGGCCATGATTCCGGATGAGTATATTGATTCCGCTTATGATTATGTATTCAATAACTTGTATAAGGATGACGGGATTGACCACAGCGGGCTGAGGAACAAGATTGATAACTACAATGAAACAATCAGGCCGTTCAAAACCCAAACGCTTCTTAATCAGTCCGAAACAACCAACTTTTATGTTATTTCCAGATACGGTTATACCTCTGTACCTCTTACCGAAAGATGGGAAGAAATGACAGATACCGTTGTGGACACAAAGCACTCGTCGTTCGGTGCGGTTTGTGCCGATTACGGCAAAAAGTTTGATGAGGCGCAGATTGCGCAGTATGCAGACAGCGGATATATGAACGCCGACTGCACTGTATATGCAGGCAGCTGCCTTTTCCCGGAGCAGACATGGTTTATAAGGGAGCTTATGCATTCCAAGAGCCCCGGCTGCCTTGAAGAAATGACGGAAAAGCTACTGTATTATCCCGGTCAGGCAGATATACACACCTTTGAAGAGTATCCGCAGTTTTTGCATTATACTGATTCCGACGGCACAATGCTTCCGGACACAGGCACTCCCGAGGCTGAAGAAACCTTTGTTCAGAAAGTCTTCGGTTATTACAGAAAGCTAATCCGTTTTATAAGAAGTATTCTTGATCTGAGTTTTTTTAGGAGGGTTATCAATGGGTAAAAAAATCATTGTTGCGGGTCTCGGTCACGGAGGTATTGCCGCGGCTGCTCAGCTTGCAAGCGCCGGCTTTGATGTGACTGTATTTGAGCAAAAAAAAGAAGGGACTCTCGGATATGACTGGACAGATATTTTTGCTCCGAATTCACTGTCTGCGGCCGGTATTCCCATGCCTCCGGAGGATAAATTCACTTACAAAGAAGATATGACTTTCTTCGGCCCTTCCGAAAGAACGGGTCTCAAACAGCATGTTCCGCAGGATCAGCTTGAAATCAAGATGGAAAGAAAAGATATTTACGACCATCTTATTAAGCACGCGCTTTCATGCTCGGTTAAAATTGTATATGACTGCAAAGTGAACGGCCCTATTGTTCTGGGCAGCAGAGTGGTTGGAATAAGCACTGAAAAGGGCGACTTTTACGGTGACCTTGTAATCGATTCCTGCGGCATGAACTCGCCATTAAGAATGAATCTTCCCGATTCGTTCGGCATTCAGAAAAACGCTGAAAGAGACGAAAAAATCACTATCTTCAGAGCCTTTTATAATTTAGGCAGCGATGAAGAAACCGATGACAAGTTCAAGATTATTCTTTTTAAAGACGGCAAACTCGGAATCAGCTGGGTTGCTTCCGAGCAGGATTATACCGATGTACTTATAGGCAGATTTGAGGATGTGGATATTGAAGAGGTTAAACGTTTCACTGATTTGCTCAGAGAAACCAATCCAAGAATCGGCACTGAGATTGTAAGGGGCGGGCAGTTTGTTGATATTCCCGTGCGTCAGCCGCTCTCGATGCTTGTTGCCGACGGCTATGCTGCAATCGGAGACAGCGCTTTTATGACCGTGCCTCTTATCGGCTCCGGTATGGCGAACTGCTTCAAGGCTTCAAAGTGCCTTGCCGATGCCGTGATAGGCGATACACGCTGCCTTTATAACTGTGAAACACTCTGGCCGTATCAGTATTCATTCTTTAAAACTCTCGGCGCAGGTCTCGCGCCTCTTGCAGCGGCAAAATCGTTTCTTCTTTCTCTCACCCCGGATGAAGCCGATTATGCTTTTGACAGCGGTATGATTACAGAGGATAACATCACTATCGGTGCTGACTTTACCAGCGCTTCTTCGATAAATACCGATTTGCTTGATATTATCAATAAAGCGAAAATCGTCTGCAAAAATCCGACTCTCCTGAAGAAACTCCCTGCTGTAGGTGCAAATATTGCAAAAGCAATAGGCGCGTGTTCTGTTATTCCCCGCAAGTACAGCCCTGACAGAGTGCGTCTGTGGAAATCCATGTATGAAAAGGCGTTTTGATTATGAACAGTTCTGAATTCAAAAAACTCAGAAACATCAGGGATTTCGCAGGAATGAAAACCGCCTGCGGCAAAACCGTAAAGCCGGGTATTATGATAAGGTCGTCTTATTTGTATAAAATACCTGCCAAGGATGCCAGGAGGCTTTCGGAGGTATACAGGGTTAAGAAAATAATTGACCTGAGATCTCCCCATGAGAAGCAGAAGAAACCGGATGTGCCCATAGTGGGAGCCGAATATATCGAAAACCCTTATTTTGACCTTGATACGCTTGAAATGACATCCGGAATGGGCTCCGATGTGCGCTCTGCCATAAAGAACGCCGAAAACAGGCAGGAGCTTATTGACAATGTTCCGGATCTTGTAAATGTTTATCCGATTATGGCTTCATCGGATTATGCCGTTTCGCAGATGTCAAAGTGCATTAAGACTGTATTTTCAAACAGGGACGGTTCCGTGCTGTTTCACTGCACCGCGGGCAAAGACAGAACCGGCACAACATCCGCTGTGATACTCAGACTGCTCGGAGTGAGCGAAGAGAATATAATAAAAGATTATCTTGAAACAAACTCATCTTTCAGAAAAACATCCGATTTTTACAGCCGTCTTATTCGCGTGTTTATGCGCGATAAGATTCTTGCCGAAAAAGTTCGCAAGGTGTTTCTTGCGGATGAAAGCTACCTCTGCGCATTTTTTAATGAGGTTGATAAACGGTTCGGTAGCTTTGAGAGATTTGTTTCAGACGGCCTCAAACTGACGCAGGATGAAATAGAATCATTCAGAAATTATATTCTTGAGTGACAATCGGGCGCAGTTTAATAAGAAGCCTTCAGTAAAAACAAATAACCCGAACATGTTTCATTAAAGAAGCAGGTTCGGGTTATTATATTCTGGTGATCCACCGGGGACTCGAACCCCGGACACCTTGATTAAAAGTCAAGTGCTCTACCGCCTGAGCTAGTGGATCATACTTGAAAGCCCATATAATATATATTATTTGCTCGAGATTGTCAAGCTTTTTTTTGACCGGATGAAAAACTGCAGTTGACTGCAAG